>JABINZ010000262.1 GCA_018698135.1 Bacteroidota bacterium | reverse complement strand
AGAAGGGGTTAGGGGTTGAGTTAAATTCAAGCTAAGAACAACAGAGCGTACATTTTCAATATACATTTTTTGTTTCATCACTGTCTCTCTCAGAAGACATTAATGGCTGGAGTACACAAATTTCTAATATATCAATTTTTAGTTTTGAAGTAGAATCAATTCCCCTTCTTTGATTTTTCAGAGAAGGGGTTAGGGGTTGAGTTAAATTCAAGCTACGAACAACAGAGGCTTACATTTTCGATATACATTAACAAAAAGGTCCAAGAACCGCTACGCTAATCCTTGAACCAGTTTTTGTCTCATCACTGTCTCTCACAAAGGACGGTGATGGCCGGAAAACTAAATAGCTTTTTATTTAACCAATAAATTCCTCACTTCTCTCGAAGCAAACACTTTACCTTCTGAAAAATAATCTTCATGATTACTGACAATTTTGTTCAGCAAATAGTGATAATTCACCATCATTCCTGCCGATTGCCTCAACCCCTTCTCTGAGAGATCAGCCATCCAGTTAATGTGTTGCACTTTTGCTCCATTCGATAAATGAAAATGGGCAACAGGATCGAAAGCCCTCCCTCCTTTTCTTTCATTGACTAAATATTGTGAACATAACCTTAATAGCGGTATTTTAATAGCAGCTGTTTTACCTTTAAACTGGTACCAATTGGAATCAAGAATTTTCAGCAAGCCTTCATTCGCTGAAAATGTTTTGGCAATCTTTTTAATTTTCTCTCCTTCTTTAAGAGTTAGCACATCATCATTATTCAACAAATAGTTTTCAAGCCATTTTCTGAAATATGGAATAGGTGAAAGTGTGGCATAAAATTTCAGGTTAACAAACTCTTTGCTTAATTCATTAACCACCCTTTTAATCAAGAAATTTCCAAAACTGATTCCTTTCAAACCTTTCTGAGTACTTGTAATAGAATAAAATATAGCGGTATCTGCCTCTTTCGGGTCAATTGGTTTTTTGCTTTCATCAAGCAATTCATGAATATTGGGAGCCATTCCTTTCGTGAAAGCAACCTCAACAAATATCAAGGGCTCATTTGGTAGTTTATAATGAAGAAAGGCATATATCCGCTTATCGGAATGCAAGCGGTGCTTTAAACTTTTCCAGGTTTTAATTTCGTGCACTGCTTCATATTCCATTAATTTTTCAAGAAGTATTGCTGGCGAATTCCAGTTCACTTCAACCAAATCAAGTAAATTAATGTCAAAAAAACCTCTTAATATCCTTTTGATATCATTATCCAGCTTTTTCAGGCGAGGTAAAGTTGGAATAAGCGGAATCAGTTCACGTCTCATTTCTTTCAGAAAAATAAAACCATCAGGCAGGCGAATTAATTGCCTTAGTAGTCTTACTCTTGGAGGGATAAGCGCTTTTGCAAGTTCGAGCTCGGCATCTATTTTCTGTTCCTCCTTTCTTGCTCTTCGAAGTTTTCTGACCTTTTCATTCAGCAGTTTTGTATCGATATCAAAATCGTGAGCCAAAATTCGAAGAAAACGTGCTCTTCCCTTGGCATTCAGATGTATATAAATCATCCCAAGATGTACAACCCTCGATTGATTTGATATTTCACCACCTATTTCATTTATACAAACTTTTGCAAGTTCACGAACAACTTCTTCACCTTCATTATTTAAAGAGGAATCTACTTTAATGGGTGCATTATCCGATTCCAGCCATGCTTTGGTGATTTTATCAATGGTCGATTGACTAATCCCCTCAATAGCATGTTCAAGTTTAATTTCTTCTGTTTTCTTCGCCATTCTTTTTGAACAGTAATATTTAATTATTGATCATTAAAGTTACAAAAAATACATATGGAAATAAAATGAAATTGAATGAATTTGTTCAACTGCACAATCAGAACTTAGTAATTGCAAAAATAATCTACCTATGTAGCTTCAAGTTATAAACAATCTGGAGTATTAAAAATGACAAATACTATAAATCTCTCATATAACTAATTTGTAACATTTTGAAAATCAAGCAGCAAGTTTTCTGTTTCATCTTTCCAAGCTTTAGTTGAGGCTATATTAACTGCTAGTATTTCACAAATTTATAGGCATGATTATTAAATTCAATAACATAAACTCCGGATGCATAATCTGAAATATCTAATTGAATTCTCTTTGTATTCCTTAGTTCCAAATTCAGAACATCTTGTCCAACCAAATTCCTGATTACAATTTTATGATTTGCCTTCATTTTAAAATCAATGATCAGATTAAGACTAGCAGGATTTGGATAAATTGACAATCCTTTTTCTTTATCAAATTCATTAGTTGAAATTGTTTGATCTACATGAATTCCTGCTGAATCCACACCAAAATTCACATTGGCAATAGATGTGTCTGAGTTATTGATATAAACTGTTTTAAACGAATCCATGGGTAATCCGGGTATATCAATACTTATGGAATAATCGCCTAAAGGCATATCCTTAAACTCATACATTCCTGACCATTTTGTTTTAACTACTTTCACTTCTCCGCCCGGTACTTTTTTCAAAGTCACATCTATGTCTTTGATTGGATCGTTGCCAGCCCTCGTTCCATCCAAAGAAACAACATACCCTTCAATTCTGGCTTTACCAAGGGGTGGATCTGAAAAAGCAATAATATTTACATCAGCATTTGTTTTATCATTCCACAACAAGGGAATTGATTGAGCAGATTCCCAATAATCTACATCGCCATAATAAGTTTCCAATGTATTAGGATATAGTGCATCAGTACAACGCACAGATACAATATATTCTCCACTGACCAAATTAGTAAAGCTGTAATTTCCTTGCATGTCGAGCTGCTCGGAAGCAATTAATTTTGACTTATGATTCTTTGTTAACTCAAAAAGTTTGGCTGTTCCCGATGAAATAGAATTTCCTCCAACTTTTGCTTTTCCTGAAATAGAATAGGAATTGGAATATTTATAAATTAGGCCGCTATCTCCTACTGCATAGCCCATGTTTTCATCAAACATCTGGATATCGTTTATAGGAACTACCCCAGGATGTGGTGAAGGAGTCCAGGTAGTTCCACCATCAATTGTTTTGAAAATTCGTTTTAAAGTCCAATTGATCGAATCAAATCCAACATTATAACCAATACTACTGCTAACAAAACTTAAGCGGCTTGAGCCCACACTGGTAGTCTTTTTTGTCCATTTATCACCCCCATTAGATGTTTTTAATATTTCACCACTGGCAGGGTAACTACCTCCTCCAATAATCCCATTATCTTTATCGAAAAAATAAACACCTGACATCCAAAGAGTTGTACTTGTTCCCAAGCCTCTCCAGGTTTTTCCACCATCTTGGGTGCGCAATATTTTTCCATCTGAAGCTGTTGCAAAACCGTTTTGTGCATCTGGAAAATGAAAATAGCTAATCCACCCACTACTGGAGTAAACAGTATCAAATGTTTCACCTCCATCAAGCGTTCTTAAAATATTAACAACAGTAAACTGATCGTCTCCTTCCACAATAAAACCCTTATCGCTTGTCAGAAACCAAACGCCCCCTCCCTCAGTCTCTGAACTATGACTAATATCAGTCCAGTTATCACCAGCATCAGTTGTTTTTAAAATGACTCCTTTTTCGCCACTTACATAACCAACCATTTCAGTTGGAAAAAAAACACACCTAAGTAAATCCTTTACACCTGAGTTTTTATGCTTCCAACTCAATCCTCCATTACTTGTCTTTAAAATGACACCTCCATTACCAACAGCATAACCGGTATAAACATTAGTGAAATACACCGACCATATATTTTTTTTCGTGGGAGTTTTCTGTTCAACCCAATTTTGACCGCTAATAATTAATACCGAGAAAAGAATACCAAATAAAATAATAAACCTTTTCATATGTTTTAAATTTTGTATTTCGTTAAAAATGAAATAAATACAAAATTTCCGAACCCATGGAACCGCTACGATAAATCTTCGCTTAAGCAAAAAATTTAATCACCCACGGTTTGTATAGTTTAGGATGCTGAAAATTTATGCTCATTTCATAACACACGTATTTAGTGAATAAACCATATACTTTGTTACTACAGGAAAATATGGATGAGAAGTGAAAATTTGTCAGTACGTATTCAAATATACAAAATATTGTTAAACAATGCATTTTGTAAATAAGCTTAATTGATGCTGTAACAGATTGATCCAGTCACGACTAACACTTTTGTACAAATGCTTTTCATAAGAAAATGAAATTGTTCTCAGCTTTATTATATTTGCAAGCTAGAAAAAAAATTAAAGAAAGTACAGTAATGAGCAAAGCAGAAATAAAAACAGCAAAAGGCATCATGAAAGTAGATTTTTATGAAAAAGATGCCCCATTAACAGTAAAAAACTTTGTAGATCTATCAAACAAGGGGTTTTATAATGGTTTGAATTTTCATCGGGTTCTTCCAAATTTTGTGATTCAAGGAGGTTGTCCAAATGGAACAGGTGCTGGTGGACCCGGCTACCAAATCGATTGTGAATTGGATGGAGACAATCAATATCATGACCGTGGTGTATTATCCATGGCACATGCTGGTAGAAATACTGGAGGATCACAGTTCTTTATTTGTCATAGTCGCGATAATACAGCTCACCTCGATCGCAACCATACTTGTTTTGGGAAAGTAACTGAAGGATTAGACATCATTGATATGATTCAAGAAGGTGATAAAATTGAAACAATTACTATTATTGAAGAGTAGCCATCATTTCAACGGGTTTAAAAACCATTAAAATGATAAAGCCCTGTTTTGAGATATTCAAGACAGGGCTTTTTTAACAATACTCCTGCTAATTAGTATTTCTTTAGCAGGTAATTCTTGAAATCAGTATATTCATTCTTTAGAAAATCATAGTGTTCCACTTTGTCTTCTAATCCTTCTAAGCTTTTTGGTAATTCAGGGTCAATATTCAATATTTTAATAATTTCTTCAGGGAATTTGGCCGGATGAGCTGTTTCCAAAGAAACACATAACTGGTCATCTGCTTCTGGATTTTCCTTTAAATAATCCAACATTCCAGCCCAACCTACCGAACCATGTGGTTCAAGCAATACATTATGATTTCGCCATGTCTCTTTGATCGTTGATCTTGTCTCCTCTTCAGATATACTAACAGCATGAATTTCTTTATTCATTTCATCCATATCAGGTAGAGTCAATATCTCCCCTTTTTCATTCATCACACCACCATATAGTGCCATTAAACGTGACATGTTTGAAGGATGCCCTACATTCATTGCTGATGAGATACAGTTTCGGGAAGGTTCGATTTTGCTATAAATTCCTGTTTTCATGAATACAGGGAAAACATCATTGTTGTTTGTTGCAATGACAAACTTTTTCACTGGCAATCCCATTTTCATAGCCAATACACCTCCCATCATATCACCAAAATTACCTGAAGGAACGGAAAATATAATGTCATCATCTGCTGTTCCTTTTCGAAGTTTGGCAAAAGCCCAGAAATAATAAACAGTTTGTGGAATTAGCCGTCCAATATTGATTGAATTGGCTGAAGATAAATTCAAATGATCCAAATCGCGGTCTGCGAAAGCTTCTTTTACCATCGCTTGACAATCGTCAAACTTGCCATCAACGGCAATAATTTGCACATTTTCACCAAGGGTAGTCATCTGCTTACGCTGACGATTGGTAACTTCTGTTTCAGGATAAAGAACAACAACCTTGATATTATGCAAGCCATAATAGGCATTAGCAATAGCACTTCCTGTATCACCTGATGTTGCTGTAAGAATCAACAAACTCTTATTTTCTTTGGAAAGATAATAGTTCATTAATCGTCCCATCATTCTGGCTGCAAAATCCTTGAAAGAAGCTGTAGGGCCTTGATCTAATCGAAGAATATATTTGCTATCTACAACTTTTTCCAGCGGTACATCATAATTGTATGCATCCTTCACCAACTCATAGAGCACCGTATCTTCAATCTCACCGACCAGAAATTTCTTAATCACTTCATAAGCAATTTCGAAATATTCCATGTCCGAAAATGCATCAATTTCTTCCATTGTAAACGTTGGAACTTCTTCAGGCATGTATAAACCTCTGTCAAGTGCAATCCCTTTTAATAAAGCTTCGCTAAACGATACAGTGTCAGCTTGGAGGTTGGTGGAGTATAATTTAAGTTTTTTCATTTTAAAAGAATAAACGTCATTGCGAGCAAAGTGAAGCAATCCCTAAGTACTATGGGATTGCTTCGTTCGTTCCTCTCTCGCAATGACGAGAAATTTTTAAATTTTATCAAGTGCTTGTTCCAAATCAGAAATAATATCAGCAGGATCTTCAATTCCAACTGACAAACGACATGTGCTTGGTTTGATATCAGCTATTTTACGACCCTCCTCACCTTGTTGCTGATGAGTAGAAATAGCATTCAAAGTTGCGACTGATTTCACACGTCCCAAATCGGTTGCACGCCAAAACATCTGCAAAGCATCATAAAATATACGTGAATTCTTCGATCCTAACGCTGTTTCCTCTTTTATCTCAGCAGCCATCATATAACCAAACATATTTTGATCAGTATCAGCTAATTTCATGTATTTTTTTGCTGTTTCGTGTGCTTCAAAACTTTGTAAACCGGGGTAATGAACACGAGCGATTTTTGGATGATTCTCCAAATAAGTTGCTACTTCCAATGCAGTATTGCTCATTTGAGCTACTCTCATTCTGAGTGAACGCAAATCGTTTAATGTCATGATAGCATTCATTGGACTTAAAGCGGGACCATTATCCCTGAAAGGCCAGAATTTCGCCCAAGTGGCAAAATCAGCTTTCATGGCATCTTCTCCAACTTTAGAAACAATATTTTTCTTGGAAGTTAGTAAGCCCACAATGGACGTACCACTTGCACCAATCACTTTGGATGCAGATTGAACCACAATATCAGCACCATGCAATAATGGTCTTGTCAATGCAGGAGAAGCACAGGTAGCATCCACTATCATAGGAATTCCATTTGCATGTGCCAGTTCAGCTACTTTTTCAATATCAAAAATGGCAACTGACGGATTTGAAGGAAACTCACCATATAAGAAACGGGTACCTGCATCCGTTTTTTCAGCCCATTCATTCAAATCAAATGGATTATGAATCCAGCGAACTTCAATACCTGTTTCCTGCCATCTGCGCACCCAAAACTGCTGAAATGTACCTCCATAAACCTTGGCACAAGCTACAAAATTCGGTGCAGGCAAATTATCATCTTTAATCAAAAAAGGATCGGTTGCTACCCGAACAGCAGCCATTCCACTTCCAGTTGCTAAACAACTGGCTTCAATTTCAGAACCATATGTTTCTAATAAAGCAGTTGTTTCTTCTAAAAAATAAGTTGATGGATTTGCAATGCGTGTATAACACCAGTTTGGCATTTCATAAGCCAGACCTGCTTCCATCTCAGCACTGTTGTGATAAGCTTGAGCCGGGCTCATATAAATGGGTTCCATGATGGATCCATTGTTATAATTCAATGCTTGTTCGCAATCGTATAAGCCATGTGTTGCTACCGTATCAAATTTGCGGGTTTTGGCAACTTTTATTGCTCGATTACGACTTTCGATCATTTCCTGACCGACTTTGATCCATTCTTCTTTCGTGAAATTTTTAATCATTATGTGAGTTTTATTGTACCAATTTTAAAATGATTTTTTACATAAGCAAATATATCAAACTGATACGAAATAGAACCAATTGTTGAAATATAATTCAATATTCACTACATTTGCTTACTATTTAAAACTTATTACGCTCTTTTAACGCCTTATTATAAGCAAACATAATGTAATATGAAAAATAACTTTCAAATTGATAATCTGGATCATATGATATTGGATTTAATTACCATAGATGCTCGTATTCCTTTTTTAGAAGTTGCCCGAAAATGCAATATTTCAGGTGCAGCAGTTCATCAACGCGTTCAAAAACTAGTTGATGCAGGAATTATTTCAGGATCAGGCTTTCATTTAAGCCCCAAAGGACTCGGTTATATTACCTGTGCTTTTATTGGTTTGCAAGTAAACTTGATTTCGACCAGTACGCACGACAACGTATTTAATAAAATTAGTGAAATACCAGAAATAGTTGAATGTCATCATATAACCGGACGCTATTCTTTATTGTTGAAAATATTTGCCCGTAGCAATGAACATTTAAAGCAGCTAATTGTTGAGAAAATTCAGTCTATTCCGGAAATTGTGAGTACCGAAACCTATATTTCGCTCGAAGAAGGTTTTACGAGAACGCTGCCTGTAAAATAGTTCAGCCTAAATTTAAGTTATCCCCTAAAACCTCCTACAGATAATACTTTTATGAGCTTTATACGTTTTATGCTCAGAGATGATTTGACTACATACACCTGATTTAATAAAAACTCACATCCACCAATGAATCACATAATAAAGACGGTCATAGATTATTACTTAATTCTTAATAAAGGTAGTTGAATAAATGGTCTTTGAATCGACCAATTGGATAAAATATATCCCCTGTGCCAAATCTGCAATATTGATTTTATTATCTATCACTTTTAGCTGATAATGTTGACCCAGTTGGTCAATAATCTGGACATTAGGACTAGAAATTCCTTCATCTAGTCTTAAATACAATTCATCCATTGCCGGATTTGGATAAACCACTAATTGATTGAATTTTCTATTATCACCAGCCACATCCAAATTGATTCGTTCGGCTTTCTGCGCATTGATAATCTCAATATAATCGTCATCATTATAGGAAACAAAAACAATAAGAAACAAATCCTTGGGTTTCATATACCATGGAATTTGGTATGTATAGGTTTTGTTATAAGATGAGTTTGGCAATACATTCTGAGGAATAACGCTATTATCTCCCCAATCTCCTGTCAGAACCGTTCTGATTACATGCATATGAGTATAGCCAATGATTGGATTTCCACGGCCATACATTGGATGCCCTGAAGTTCCATCATAATAATTCTTTTGATCCCAGCCACTACCAACGCCTGATACACTATCCTCAACTAAAAATACATTTAACCGCATATCGCCTGGAAGTGGATAATCTAAAAAGTCCAGATCAACATCCACAGTCATTGTTTTGCTAGTCGGATTATAGGTCGAGAATAAATCAATATCCACTGCTGTTTTCTTTGCTAATTGCAACAATGCCCGTTCTTCCCATATTTGCCTCGATATGGCAATTCGTATCTGATCAGACCAATGCACCCTGTCAATTGCGGCAGTTGGTGCTCCATTGGTAAAAGCAGAAGCTATTACTTTGCTTTCATTTATGGTCATGGAATCGGTACCAAAACCCGCATGATGGATGAGTCCCATTATATTTGGATTCCGATGCATGATATCTTCCAGCACAATATGTCCATCGGGACAAAAACCACAAGGGCAAGTTGAAAATTCTTCAATGAAAACTTTCTTTGTTCCTGAATTACCGTTATTTACAAACACATGAGCACTGAGGTTATTATCATCGGGAATCGTATCAGGGTTCCCATTAATGGCAGAAATCCAAATATCAACATCCTGAAAGTCGCCAATATTGGTTGGTGTCCAGCTGGTTGGATGTGTAAAATCATAACTTTCATTTGGAAGTAAACTCAATCCTGAAATTTGGGAAGTTTCTGTCACTCCATTGTCAATCATATAATT
>JABINZ010000261.1 GCA_018698135.1 Bacteroidota bacterium | reverse complement strand
TTTGTTTACTTTGATGGAAAATGTTGAGATTTCTGATCAATCAGACTTTTTGGATTACCTAATTGCCCGTCCTAGAAAATACATGGGTGAAGACTGGAAAATATCGGAAGTATATGCTACATGGATTGTAAGTGGTGCGCCAAGGGTTGTTAAGAATTAGAATTACTGCTATGAATTGAGCAAAATATTCCAGCAACCATTGCGTCTCTCGAAATTTCTCAAGCATTTAATCAAATTATAGATTCGATTTTTATATTAGAAGAAAGTGATTGGAAATCTTCCTAAAGCTAAACCACTATTGATTGTGTTGATACCGATCAAAACAAGCTGATACACTATTATCAGATTATTTACTTAATTTTGGCCATATTAATCAATTCGTATTTCATGAAAAAACTTTTAGTAATATCCATACTCCTCTTCTTGTTTTCTTGTCAAAAAAAAGAAGTTGTATCAGAAGTTGAATCTGTCTATCCAAAATTCGGCACATCATTAGCCGACCTGCCGGATGAGTATATCAGCACAGAAACCATGTTTGCTGAAAGTCAGGTGTTTATTAACCTAAATGAATCTTTTGACTATGAAGGTTTTACAGCTCATGATGTCATTTATGGTGTGAAAGATTCAATTTTGACCGCTATTAAAATTGGTTTATACCGTAAAGATGTGGATCAGATAATTGACTATTTCACGAATACGTATGGCCGTGTTTCAAAAAAGGAAGAAAACAGTATACTGGTTTATAGCTGGAACAAAGACAGTATACATGTGTATATGACATTTGATCAAAACAATGGGAAAGGAATTTATGCAACCATTTATAGTGGAGAAATAAAACAAGCCGAAGACTTAATTGAGATTCCTTTGCCGGTGATAGAAGCAAATTAATGCCTCTGTTTTAAAGTCACTTTTACGACATCTTTCATAGCATTTTTTCTTGAATACTCATTTCGAATACAGCTTTACAAATTAAGCTTACAATCAATCAATTGGAAATGATCTTTTTTGTATTTTCGTGGGATAATTTTGCTATTGATTTTGAATCCATTGATGATAAATAATGAAGAAATTTTTCCTACTAGTAAGCCTTTTGTTCCTATTAAGCAATTTTGGTTTTTCTCAAAAAACTGAAATCAGAGGCTTTGTTTACGATAAAGTCACTGGAGAAGCCATCCAGTTTTCCAATGTATTTTTCCAAGGAACCTCTTATGGAGTTGCCACTGATTTGAACGGTTTTTATAGCCTTTCCAAATTTCAGCCCGGCACTTATACGCTCACAAGTACTTTTGTTGGCTACGACACTGTTCATGAAGTAATTACTGTTAAAGCTGGAGATATATTTAATCGCAATATGTATCTCACACAAGTTGCACTAGAACTTGATGAAGTTATTATCAACAGTAAAAAAATTGAAAGCCAAACACAGGTTAAAATAAGTAAAATAAAAATTAGTACAGATGATATTGCCAAATTACCAACAGTAGGTGCCACACCCGATTTAGCCCAATACATTCAAGTACTTCCGGGTGTTGTTACAAGTGGAGATAAAGGCGGACAGATATATATTCGTGGAGGAACACCTATTCAAAACAAGGTGATTTTGGATGGAATGACTATTTACAATCCATTTCATTCACTAGGTTTATTTTCAGTTTTCGATATCGATATGATAAAAAACATTGATGTGTATGCCGGAGGTTTTGATGCAGAGTATGGTGACCGAATATCAGCTGTTATGGATGTAAATTCAGTCGATGGTAATAAAACCCGATTAGCTGGAAAAATTGGAACAAGCCCATTTAGCTCCAAATTGATTTTAAACGGCCCATTGAAAAAATTCAAGGCAAAAGAAGGAAGTTCAAACTTTATTTTTGCTGCCCGAAACTCCTATCTCGACAAAACAGCTCCTGTTTTGTACAATTATGCGGATAAAAATGGACTCCCCTATAGCTTCAACGACCTATATGGAAAAGTAAGTTTTAATGATGCCAGTGGATCGAGCATTAAATTATTTGGTTTTAGCTTTAACGACAAAGTAGACTACACAGGAATTACCTCTTATGAATGGGGATCAGTTGGAATTGGAACGCAGTTTTTATTAGTTCCAACAGGTTCTTCAACCATTATCGAAGGACACCTCTCCTACTCCAATTATAGAATAGATCAATTAGAATTAGACAATTTACCCCGATATAGTTTGATTGGTGGTTTTGAAGGTGGAATGAAATTTTCCTATTATTTAGGAAATGACCTGATTCGTTATGGTTTTGATTTAAGTGGATATCAAACTGATTTCCGCTATTACAATGCTGCCGGAAGAAGAATCGGGGAACCAGAAAACACCACCAATATGGCTGCTTTCTTCAAATACAAGAAAACCTTGGGCAACTTCATTTTAGTACCCAGTGTCCGTTTGCAGTATTACGCATCCTTGCAGGAAACTTCAATAGAACCACGCTTTGGAGCAAAATACAATGCAACCGAATTCTTAAGATTTAAGCTCGCTGTTGGAAAATATACACAAGACCTGATTAGTGCTTTTTCGGATCGTGATGTAGTCAATTTATTCTATGGTTTTCTCACTGCCCCCGATGACATTCCAAATCATTTTGATGGCCATGAGATTAATAGCCGATTGCAAAAAGCCATGCATTACATTATTGGAACAGAGGTGGATATTAAAGAGCATTCAACGATAAATCTGGAAGGCTATATCAAAGACTTCTATCAGCTCACCAATATCAATAGAAATAAGATTTTTGATGACACGCCTGATTTTCAGGATAAGCCAGAATATTTGCGTAGCGATTTCATTATTGAGCAAGGACTCGCCTATGGTGTCAATTTTCATTATGTGTTTGAGTTGAAGCCATTTTATATCTGGTTTGTTTATGATCTTGCATTTGTAGAACGATATGATGGTATTATAACCTATACTCCTCATTGGGACAGACGACATAATATCCAATTCCTGTTCAATGTTTCTTTGGGCAAAAAAAGTCCTGTTGATCTTTCATTCAGATGGAATTATGGCTCATCATTCCCTTTTACACAAACACAAGGATTTTATGAGTATCTTGATTTTTCACAAGGAATTACACAAGATTATACCGCTACCAATGGCGATTTAGGCATCTTATATGGCGATTTAAATGGAGGACGATTGCCATCTTATCATAGACTGGATATTTCACTTAAGAAAAAATGGAAAATCAATAAGCACAATTCCATTGAAGGGATAATCAGTTTAACCAATGCCTATGATCGGGATAATATGTTCTATTTTGATCGTGTAAGTAATGAACGAATTGATCAACTACCGATACTTCCAAGTGCTGGAGTAACCTGGTCTTTCTAAGAGATTTTACAAGCAATTGACATTCAGACATTCACGCACAAACACCTCTTTTTCAGTGCAATAGATTATATCCACAAAATATAAACAAGACAATAAATATTGTTATTGATTGACTAAATTGCTTGCAGGATTAAAGCGTATTTTTATTTTAAAAACGAATTAATCTTATAATACAAAGTTGAGCATGTCAGAATTCACCCATTTACATTTGCATACCCAATACTCCATATTAGATGGAGCTGCCAGCATACCTGTACTCATGGCTAAGGCTAAGAAAGATGGCATGAAGGCCATGGCCATTACCGATCATGGAAATATGTTTGGCGTGGTGACCTTTATGCGTCAGGCGAAAAAAAATGGGATCAAACCTATTATTGGTTGTGAAATGTATGTGGCTCACAACAGTATGCAGGATAAAAAAGGCAAGGAAGACCGAAGCGGATATCATCTGATTTTGTTGGCAAAAAATAAAAAAGGTTATCACAATCTGGCAAAACTGGTCACTTTAGCCTATAAGGATGGTTTCTATTATACCCCACGAATTGATAAGGAACTATTAAAAAAGTATAGCGAAGGACTCATTGCATCCACAGCTTGTTTGGGAGGTGAAGTTCCCAAATCAATCATGCGAAACGGTACAGAACAGGCCAGTAAAATAATTGAAGAATATCTGCAGATTTTTGGTGATGATTTCTATCTGGAACTAATGAGGCATGGTTTAGAAGATCAGGATATTGTGAACAAAGCCTTGATTGAACTAGCACAAAAACATGAAGTAAAAATTATAGCCACCAATGATGTTCATTATGTGAACAAAGAAGATTTTGAAGCACATCATATTCTGGTATGCTTAAATACAGGCAAAGATGCTGACGATAAAGACGGGATGAAATATTCTGGTCACGAATATTTCAAAACAACCGAAGAAATGAAACTGTTGTTTTCAGATATTCCAGAAGCGCTGGAAAACATTGATGAAATAGTTAATAAAATTGAAGATTTCGAAGTCGAACGAAAAGTTATTTTACCCGAATATCCATTGCCACCAGCTTATTCTGATGCAGATGAATATTTAAACCATCTCACTTTTCAGGGTGCTGAAAAACGATATGAAGAAATTACTGATAGCATTGCTGAACGGCTGAATTTTGAATTGAAAGTTGTAAAAGACATGGGCTTTGCCGGCTATTTTCTTATCGTTCAGGATTTTATCAACAAGGCCAGGGAAATGGATGTCATTGTTGGCCCGGGCCGAGGCTCAGCTGCAGGTTCCGCAGTAGCTTATTGCATTGGTATCACAAACATTGATCCGATTCATTACAACTTACTTTTTGAGCGATTCCTTAATCCTGAGCGTGTGACCATGCCTGATATGGATATTGACTTTGATGATTATGGTCGCGAAAAAGTCATCAATTATGTAGTCGATAAATATGGTGAAAATCGGGTTGCCCAAATTATTACATTTGGATCCATGGCTGCTCGTTCATCCATTCGAGATGTAGCACGTGTTTTAAAACTGCCATTAAATACAGCCGATCGCTTAGCAAAACTAGTTCCTGCTGATCCGGGAATGACACTAAAAAAAGCATTTGCACAAGTCAAAGAATTAAAGAAAGATAAAGATAGTGGTGAACCTCTGGTTCAGAAAACCCTGAAATATGCCGAAATTCTGGAAGGATCTGCACGACATACGGGAACACATGCTTGCGGTGTAATTATTGGGAAAGATGATTTGTTCGAACATATTCCCTTGAGTACTGCCAAGGATTCCAAACTAATGGTTACCCAATACGAAGGGGAATTAGTCGAATCGGTGGGCATGCTGAAAATGGATTTCCTAGGACTTAAAACCCTGACCATTATCAAAGATGCATTGGAAAATATCAAAGGCAGTAAAAACATCGATATCAATATTGATGAAATCCCTATTGATGATGACAAAACCTACGAACTTTTTCGCAATGGCTTTACATATGGCATTTTCCAGTTCGAATCAGAAGGCATGCGTTCGCATCTCAAAAACCTCAAACCAAACAATATTGAGGACTTAATTGCCATGAATGCCCTGTATCGTCCTGGGCCAATGGAATACATCCCCGATTTTGTGAAGCGTAAAAATGGCTTGGTCAAAGTCGATTACCCCCATGCCATGTTGGAAGAGGTTTTAAAGCCAACATACGGTATCATGGTTTATCAGGAGCAAATCATGAAATGTGCGCAGATTATTGGCGGTTTCTCTTTGGGAAAAGCTGATATTCTGAGACGTGCCATGGGGAAGAAGAAAAAGGATGCGATGCAGGACATGAAAGTAGAGTTTGTGGAAGGTGCTGCAAAAAACAATATTGATAAGGAAAAAGCAGAGTACATTTTTCACATGATGGAAGCATTTGCAAACTATGGATTCAACCGCTCTCATGCTGCTGCATATTCAATTGTTGCTTACCAGACTGCTTATCTTAAGACACATCATCCGGCTTCCTTTATGGCTGCCACACTGGCTCATAACATGGACGATATGGCCAAAATCAATCTCTATATTACCGAGAGTAATAAAATGGGGATTGAGGTTTTAGGACCCGATATTAATGACTCACAATATAAATTTACAGTCAATAAGGAACGTATTATCCGATTTGGATTGGGTGCTATCAAAGGAGTTGGCGAAGCAGCCGTAGAAGCAATTTTATCTGAACGAAACGAAAAAGGTCCTTATAGCGATATTTTCGATTTTACATGTCGGGTTAATCTTAGAGCAGTAAATAAAAAATGTATTGAAAGTTTAGCCATGGCAGGTGCTTTCGATTCTTTTGAAGGTATTCATCGAGCCCAGTATTTTCATATGGAAGAAAATGAAGATCAGACAGCTATCGATAAAGCAATAAAGTTTGGTAACCGAGTTAAGGAATCAAAGAAATCGCACCAAATAAGTCTTTTTGGCGATATGGAAGATGCACATATTGCTAAACCAAATTTACCAGAAGTTGAACCCTGGGCTTCCATTAAGATATTACAGGAAGAAAAACGACTAATTGGCTTTTATGTATCAGGGCATCCACTGGATGAATTTAAATTTGAAATTGACCACTTTACCAGTACAAGTATTGATAATTTCAACGATAATTACCCCAGTTTCTACAACAAAACATTTAAGATTGCTGGCTTGATAACAGAATTTACAGAACGTTTCACAAAAGGAGGCGATACGTATGGGATGTTTACGATCGAAGATTTTACCAACAGCATGAAGTTTTTTCTATTCAGAGAAAAATACCTCAAGTTCAAGCACTTTCTTGAACCGGGCACAAAGGTTTTCCTGTCTGGACTTGTGAGACCTCGTTATCGAGATGCAGTAGACTATACATCCGATATTACTGAAATCAATTTATTAAGTGGCTACCGTACTAAAGCACTAAAAAAAATAACGATAAAAATTCCTTTAGAAATTCTTGATAAAGAACTGAGCAAGAAGATAGAAAATCTGGTTACGAATCACAAGGGTAAATTCCCCATATTTCTTGAGTTTTCCTATGCGAATGGAAATGGAAATATGAATTTATTAATGACACCTCAAAAACTATTAATTGAACCCAGTAATGAGTTCTTTAAGGAAATTGAACAGATTGAGGGTGTGGAAATGAAGATAAATTAATTTTCGATTTGGCTAAAATATATTAAAAATTGTTATTATTTTTCAAGCGGCATTTTTATTGCAGATGGATTGTCCATCGCAATCTATTCTATAACTTTGTAAAAAAATTAAACAATAATGGCTTTAGAATTCACAGCAGCTAATTTCGAAACTGAAGTAATAAATTCAGATATTCCAGTCCTTGTAGACTTTTGGGCAGAATGGTGTGGTCCCTGTCGTATGATTGGACCTATCGTAGAAGATCTCGGTAAAGAGTTGGAAGGACAACTTAAAGTTGGAAAAGTAAATGTTGATATTGAGCCAACCATCGCTCAAAAATATGGTATCCGCAACATCCCTACACTTTTAGTCTTTAAGAATGGAGAAGTGGCCGACAAAATTGTTGGTGCATTACCAAAACCTATGCTCATGAACAAAGTCCAACCTCATTTAGGTTAATATTATTCAAAATAGTTTAGGTGATCAAAAGCTGTTCTTGTTTTTGATCACCTTTTTTTATCCTTATTTGTAAATGGCAAAATGGCCTAACGGACATATTGACTTAGAAATGATTCAGCAACTAGGTAATCTAGACCTGATTGCTCGATATGTTGTCGAAGGCTTCATTACAGGGCTTCATAAAAGTCCTTTTCATGGCTTTTCCGTAGAATTTGCAGAGCATCGACTCTATAATTCAGGAGAATCAACCAAACACATTGATTGGAAACTATTTGGACGTACTGACAAATTATTTGTAAAGAAGTACGAAGAGGAAACAAACCTGCGGTGTATGCTGCTGATCGACAACTCTTCTTCCATGTATTTTCCTGATAGCAAACACAATAAGCTTAAGTTCTCTGTTTATGCTGCAGCTTCGCTGATACAATTGCTTCGAAAGCAAAGAGATGCTGTTGGTTTAACTTTGTTTTCAGATGAGATAGAAGAGTTTTATCCACCAAAAGCCAGTTTTGCTCATGTTCAGCTACTTTTTAATCAATTGCAGAAAAATCTGAATAACGATAGCAAAAACAAAAAAACATCCACTGCAAGCACCCTGCATCAAATTGCAGAAAACATTCATAAACGTTCTTTGGTTGTTATTTTCTCTGATATGATGGAAAACATCGACAATCAAGAGGAATATTTGTCAGGCTTACAACATCTTAAATACAAAAAACATGAAGTCATATTGTTTCATGTTGTCGATAAATCAAAGGAATTAGATTTCACTTATGAAAACCGACCTTATCGTTTTATAGACATGGAAAGTGGCGACAAGGTTGAAGTTTTTCCAGATGATATTCGTAATGAATATTTGAAAAAAATGGCTGGTTTCAGAGATGAACTCAAACTTCGATGCAGTCAATATCATATCGATTATGTCGAAGCTGATATTCATACTGGTTTTTTTACTGTTCTACAGAACTACCTCGTGAAACGTCAAAAGCTTTATTAGTCCAACTTTACAAAACCTAACAGCTGGCCTTGTTCCTGTTTGGTTGAGGAGTTGTCAAAACCTAACAGGTAGCCTTGTTCCTGTTTGGTTGAGATAGCTGATAAAACCTAACAGGTGGCCTTGCTCCTGTTTGGTTGAACAAGAGAATAACATCAATAACTTTTTGTCAGAATCCTTTCTCCTTTCGACCTATCAGGTTTTATTCAACCAGATAGGTTTGATTCCTTTTAGGATCAGTCGTAGTGCGACTTAAAGTCGGCCTACGACTATTTGGCCTTGCTCCTGTTTGGTTGAGGTAGTCCAAAACCTAACAGGTAGCCTTGTTCCTGTTTGGTTGAAATAGTTGTCAAAACCTAACAGGTGGCCTTGCTCCTGTTTGGTTGAATTACAGAATCTTTCGAACAAGAGAATAACATCAATAACCTTTTATCAGAATCCCTTCCTTTCGACCTATCAGGTTTTATTCAACCAGATAGGTCAATAAAAACCTAACAACTGGCCTTGCTCCAGTTTGGTTGAATTACAGAATAATATCAACAACCTTTTGTCAGAATCCCCCCTTTCGACCTATCAGGTTTTATTCAACCAGATAGGTCAATAAAAACCTAACAGGTGGCCTTGCTCCTGTTTGGTTGAGATAGGTGATAAAACCTAACAGGTGGCCTTGCTCCTGTTTG
>JABINZ010000260.1 GCA_018698135.1 Bacteroidota bacterium | reverse complement strand
CCCGTCGACAAAATAATTTTAGTGACGAAAAAATACACATTTTATTTTTAGAAATTGAAAATCAGTACGGTAGGTGAGATTGATATATTGTTTTTATTATACTTATGAGGATGTGATGTTGAACCATAAATGAAGAAATTCTGATTACTTGACATGTATAGAATTAAAACTGAATGGAGTAGCCAATGATCCACTATTTACTATAAATACTTATTATACAATTGGTTGTACTATTTACTTATAGTTATTTGTTGTTGTTTATTTTGCTGTCAATACGGAGAAAGTCCATTGCGTTCTCGTCGACAAAATTTGGATTGTGACGGAAAAGTGTACAAAAGTGAATTAGTATATTAAGAATGCTATAAATGAATAAGTTCGCATATGATATCTAATTACTCTTTGGCATAGCTGGAATATCGTTGTTTAACTCTTTGTAAACCTTTTTATACTAAGTCCAATTCATAATTAATAAACATATATAGATAAACTTATTACAATTCCACAATAATTTGTAATTTTTACTTGTATTTGAAGAATAATAATTAAAAGACATGAAGATATATTTACACTTAAAAAATCAAACCCCTGGGATTTTTTCCGGATTTTGTTAAAGAGTAACCCATGAAAAGACGACTATTTACTCTCATACTTGCAATGATTCTGAATCGGGAAAATAAATATTATTCAGGCAATTACTGGATTTGCAGTTCATTCCTCAGATGAAGAGTTGAAGCGCGATCAATTAAATTTGTTTGAAGTCCTAAGCATGTACGGAATCTGTTTAAGTAAAACGATGGATGCCAATAATTATGAAAATGTATTGGAGTATTACAGTTTTTAAATCAGAATTAGTAAAAGTTCTAACTGGAAAAAAACAACATCAGGAACGATTAGATTAGATTTAGCTTGTTAAAACAACAAAATACCATATAATGAAAATCCGCACAAAACTTATATTTCCTATCGTTTCAATATTTATTTTGGGCAGTATCATTTTAGCTATCTTTATCGGTATAAGGGAATCTTCTCAGCACATTGAACATGAGAAAGATTTGTGGATTCGTATAGGGGAGAATCTTTCCAATTCCTGGAAAAGTACAATGTTGTTTACAGGGTCACATAATCTTGCTCGAGAAAATTATTATGAAAAACCATTAGAACATGAGATCAATAGGAAATTTGTTCGAAATCCTAAGTTGCTTAAAAATAATCCTGAAAGCAGCCCTTACATTTCAATCGATTTGGAAAAACAAGTAATTGCAGATGGTAAATTGATGTCAAGTATTATTGATATGGGACTTTCGAAAAACCTCTTAACACTGGTTCCAATGAAAGCAGAGACAGAGTGCGTTACGTGTCATGTAAAAGATGATATTGAAGTAGGAGATGTAATGGCGATTATTGCCATTACATCCAGTTTGGTGCATGTTGACACACAAATAAAGTCTGATATTAAATCTTTTTTTTCAGGAATAGTAATTATTATTATAATTGGTACACTTTTTATCTACATTTTTACAATCCGCATGACTCACCCAATTACTACTCTGGTGAACAGGACCAAATTAGTTGCAAAAGGAAATCTTGATATTATTTCGGGCGTCAAGCGGAATGATGAAATAGGAGAGTTGGCCGATTCCTTCGATTATATGACGGAAAATTTGAGAGATTCTAGAAATAAATTAAAGAATTATTCTAGAAATCTTGAACATAAGATTGAAGAACAAATTAAGGATATCCGTGAATCAGAAAAAAAGTACAGGCAAATCATTGAGGAAACAAGTGATTTCATTTTTACTACCGATTTCCAAGGGTATTGCACATATATTAATCCCCCTGGTCAAAGATTTAGCGGATATTCGGAAGAAAAGCTTATCGGAACACACTTCACGGACCTGATTCATGCAGAATGGAAGGAGCAAGTTCAGTTATTCTACCAGAAGCAAATACAAGAGCATGTGAATGAAACGCTCCTCGAATTTCTAATGGTTAATCGAGCCGGAGAGGAGAAGTGGGTTGAACAGTCAATTACACTAATAACCAATGGAGATTTGATCACCGGATTCCAAGGCATCGTACGTGACAAAACCGATCGGAAGAAAGTTGAGACAGCGCTGAGCATTGAAAAGGCTTACCTTGCAGAACTTATAGAAAGTACACCGCTGGCAATTGCGGTTTTTGACGACCAGAGTGATATCCAACGGATTAATAAGGAATTCACGAAATTGTTTGGTTATGGAGAAGAGGTATTAGGTGAGAATATAGATTTATTGCTGACAAATGAGGAGTTGCATGAAGAAGCACTACAAATAACGGCCACTAACTTAATTGGGAAACGTGTGGAAAAAGAAACAATCAGGATTCGGAAAGACGGTACGGCAGTTTCAGTGTTGATTATCTGCACTCCAGTGAAGTTTAATGATGGAAAATTGGCCTTTTACGGTATTTATCGTGACATTACTAATCGAAAACGGGCAGAAGAAGCACTTTACAACGCTAACTCGTTAAAAGAAATGTTATTGGATGTAATTGCACATGATCTAAAGAATCCTGCTGGAGTAATCAGTGGAATGTCAGATATGATGATGGAGGAGCTACCAGGGAATGAAATGCTAGAAGTAATAATAAATAGTTGTAATAGCTTGTTGAAAGTAATAGATAATGCAACAGTACTATCACATGTCGCTTTGGGTGAAGAGATTAAGTTTGATAAACTTGATTTAGCCGAAGTATTGAGGGAGATCGCAATAGAATGGAAGCCCACATTAGATGATCATGGTATGACTTTGGCGACAGATTTACCCCAAAAACTTAATATACGGGCAAATCCAATCATTTCTGAGGTATTCAAAAACTATATCAGTAATGCTGTAAAGTATGCATCTAATGGAAAGAAGATATTAATTAACAGCGAAGAGGTTGATAGCTCTCTTACAATTAATGTGAAAGATTTTGGTGAAACACTCCCCGAAGACAAACGCCAAGCTGTATTTACTCGTAGTGTCCAACTGGAAGAGGGTGAAAAGCGAGGTCGTGGCTTGGGTTTAGCAATTGTAAAGCGTATTGCCGATGCACACAATGCCGAAGTTGGTGTGAAACCGAATAAACCAAAAGGGAATGTGTTTTATATAAAGATTCCCATCAGTACTTAACCAAACTCCATTATTTGGACCACATTCTGTGGTAATAAAACAGTTGATTTTGTTAATTCTTCAAAGCTCGTGAAGTTAACAGTATTGCAACAGCAAATAGGGTTCGAAATTCCCCCTCGCCGAGAATCGTAAAATCACAGAAAAACAGTATAAATAACACTGGTTAATGATATTTTAAATTTTAAAAATAAATCTCAATGCATGTAATCCTCCAATACCTCCCGGACACATAGATGTTATTTTAATAATTATGTTGGCTTCTGTAATCCTCCATAAACTGTTGGACAAAACAGTCCTTATTTAAAGAGAGTACTTCAGGCCTGATTGACATTACTAATTTACCAACTTAAGCTGATTGGATTAAGTTGGATTTTTTAATTTTCTCTCTTTCCTTAATTATTTTAGAAAGATTAATTTAAGTTGATAAATCAACAATGTCAATCAGGCCTGAAGTACTCTCTTTAAATAAGGACTGTTTTGTCCAACAGTTTATGGAGGAT
>JABINZ010000259.1 GCA_018698135.1 Bacteroidota bacterium | reverse complement strand
ATCCATACCTAAAACAGCCCATGTTTTACTGCTATTGTTAAATGAGTGTGATAAATAACCAAAAGCATTTATTTTACTCAAAAAGTGTTGGTATTCTTCAAGCTTTTCTTCTCTCGTTTTTCCCTTTTCTTCTTTTGTCCAATATACATTTGATGTATTCTGAATATACGACAGGAAATCAGAGTCATATTCTTTATTAATCTGTATGTCATAACCAGTACTTTCTGTTAAGCTCATTATATTGAAAGGGGCAGACAATAATGTGGGTTTAAACGAAATGATGTGATCAGCCCAAACAAAACCTTGGAAGTCCTGGTATTTAATTTCTTTAACTCCATTGGCAGAAATTTCCCAGACGCAATTTTCAAAGAATAAGAGTTGAGAATATTTATTACTTTTTGGAAAGTATGGATTTAAGACTTCTAGGTTTTCGAGAGAAGTTTTGGAAACATATTGTTTGCCACCTCTGAACATCATATTTAGAATCGTCCTGTTTCCGTATTCTTTCAAAAAGTCAGTAATAAAATCCCTGATCTGGTATGGTTGGACTTCTTCCACGATTTTACCTTTTATTCTAATATAGGTGAACATTTTGTCCAATGTGATGTACTTCCCAAAACCATTGGCTTTTAAAAATTCATACATGGAACTATAATCGAACTTCACCTCGTCATTTTTATCGTAATACCAGAATTGTAATCCTTGATGAAAGACTATTGGAGTTTTATCAATATAAATTCTTTTTTGAAGCTGGTTTGTTTCTTCATCCCATTGATAGAATTTCCCTTTGAAATTAAATTCATAATCTTTTAACACTTCGATATGGTCTTCATAAAATCTTTCGAGGTTATTGATGCCAAAATAGTTGATCAATGGTTTATAACCTTTGGTTATATCCAGTTTGTAAAAGTATTTAGATGGTTCACTGAATTTCTGAAGGTTGTTGAGTATTTCTTTTTCCTTCCCTTTTTTTAAGATCAATAAATCATCAAGGCCTTTAGGATGACCATCAAGCTCTCTTGATTTGATATGGCAGAAGTAAAACTGAATTTCCAGATCTTTTAAAAGTTCTCGCATGGCAATAGCTGAGTTGATGAATTGCTGGAGTCTTTGTGTTACGTCTTTATTTTGAGATAAAGCATGTTTTGATATATCCAGACAATCACCATCATATATCATTACAACATTCTGAACTTGACATACTTTAATTAACTCCAGAATATCAGAATGGAGTTTTCCGGTTTTCCTATCCTTATAATGAGTGATTGATGTAAGGCCAATAATATCGAGTCCATATTTGGATGCCGAATATTGTTTAAAGACTCCTTCTGTCAGAAAAAGGGTCTTAATTTTTTCCTGTTTTGAATGTTTTTCTAGTAAGGAGGGTGTTAAAAACGGTAAGGTTCCTTGTCCTTTTGGAATCATATACCTTAGAGAATCGCCATTATTACTTACGATTGCTTTTGAAAGCCTGGTAACCTGATAGACTTGTTCTTTATTATTATAGCCGTTTGGTTTTTCAGGCGTAGCTTTTGGATGATCATAATAAATCAGTTCACCTTTTAAGGTAAAAGGAGTCATTGTGATATTACCTTTTCTATCTGCTTCAAAAACCTTGTGCTCAAATGGTTGATTGGAGGAGTTTCTCAGTGTGACCGTATAGTCTTTTTCTTTAAGGTTCAGAGAGCCAATCCTCTCCTGAAAGTATGTGATATCAGACATGTCTATTATTTTTTAACTTTCAATGAATGCCTGAATATCACTTAATCGATACCACCACTTATTGCCTCTCTTTCTTCCATCTAATTCTCCTGATTTTCTTTTGTTATAAAACCAGGTTGTTTTACGTCCCAGTAATTTTTTTGCTTCTTCTTCTGGAATCCAATCACCTAGTTTGGATGAGGTTGATCCTTCTTGAAGTTTTGGCAATACTATTCTTAAATTTTGTGCTAATTCTAATAACTCATCTACAACATCTTGTGGTAGGAATGTAAAGGTTTGGTTACTCATGTTGATTTTGTTTATGTTGTTATACAATACTATTTATCAAAACATATTAGTTAAAAAAATCTAATTCATTCTATTCTTTAATATCTCATCTATTAAAACCAGATACCTGTTTGTATTTTCATCAGGTTGAAGATCATTCATGAAATTAATCACAACAGCTCGTGCACTGCCATCATACCAGTCCAAGATAGTAAACTCTTCATTTCTTGATTTCATTCTATTAAATAGCTTGTCAAGATATGAATACATTACAAAGTACATCTTTGAGTTTTCATCAGCAAAATCCATAAAATCGGGAATAAGTTTTAAAGTTGCGCTTATGATCGTTTTGAATTGGATTTTATCTGGATATACTTGCGATAACATGCGCATATATTCAGACTTGGTTTGTGGTAGAACATCATTGTATTTAGAATACACAGATTCCTCAATGATCTCCATCAAACTAGTTGCATAAAATAGGTATCTTTCACGAATACCTCTTAATGAGTATGATTGTGGCAAATGTCTGGTCTCATAAGCTACTATTCGCTTTAATAGATTCATTTGCTTCTGAAGCTCTGCTTTTATCTTTTCATCTATGTCATTTATATCATGATAATATGCAGAGTCTGTAAAACATTTAAGTTGGGTACTTTTTCTGTTATAAGTGATTTGAAAATATAAAGGATAATATTTTTTAAGTTCTGTTGAATCTTTGTCATCCTCAGTAATTTCATAAAACTCTGGTTCAAATGGCAACCTGATATTTAAAAAATACTTTATCGTTATCTTCTTACCCTTTTCGATCATTACAAAAGTTTTGTTGAAATCACAAATATAACAACATTGTTAAAACCACATAATATTTTATGATTTTTTTTGAAAGGAAATAAGATTAGGGCATCAAAAAAGGTTTTCAAAACTAATTGAAAACCTTCAGTGGGATATACTGGATTCGAACCAGTGACTTCTACCCTGTCAAGGTAGCGCTCTAAACCAACTGAGCTAATACCCCAGAATTGTTTGCAAATTGTTTGCAAATAGATTTCAAATTCTTTTGTAATCCTTATGAGTAGGCCATAATAGTAATTCAACCAGTTGCCTGAATAGCACATTGAAAACTTACTAAGTTGTTATTCTATTTGCTTACTAATTGAGTCAGAGTTCATGGAAATGGCATATATATGTATGCAAATTGTATGCAAATAAAAATCGGTTACACAGGTAAAATTGCGTAACCGATTGATTTACAGTGTGACTCTGGAGGGATTCAAACCCCCAACCTCCTGATCCGTAGTCAGGTGCACTATTCAATTATGCTACAGAGCCTTATTGCGGGTGCAAAGGTAAATCATATTTAAAAATATCAGCAAATAAAAACAAAATGAAATTTGATATCAAATTTTATAGATATAACGCATATAGTTATTAATAAAATATGTAATTTGTTGTTTCTTCAGAAATAACTACATGCTTTAAAATCAACGATATGAAAAAGATATTCCTTTTCTTTTTATTCATTTTTCATTGTTTTATTATTTACGCTCAGGTTACTGGTGATTTTAGATCCGCAACAAGTGGTTCGTGGACAAATTGTACAACTTGGGAAGAATATGATGGAAGCTCTTGGAATACAACAATAAATATTCCATCTGCAACTTCTGATGTTGAAATATTAAATACGCATACAGTAATTATACCCTATTCAGGAACAAGAGATTGTAAAAATATATCAATTGCAAATGGAGGGAAATTATGGGCAGATTACACAGGTATGACATCATTAAGATATTTAAATGTTTATTCAAATATTAGCTGTAATGGTACTATTGGTAATGGATTAGGGAATGATGATGCAATCTCTTTTAATATAAATGGAAGTAATTGTGTAATAGATGGCACAGGTAGTTTTACTGTAAATAGAATGAGAAAAAATGCTATTGGTAATACAAACTTGACAATTTCAATGAATATCGAATTAAGATTTAATGGAGATGCACTAGACAATAATCAAACTACCTCAAATCATTTGAATATTGTTATATCCGAAAATTGTGAAGTAAATTGTTGCGGAAATGGAGCAAGTCCAGCTGGTGATATTTATATACAAACAAATGATGCTATTACAATTTATGGAAAGTTAATTATTTCAGGATCATTATCAAATATTCCAGGAATCGATGGGATTACTGTCAAATCAAATGCAACAAGTACAGGCTCTCTTATAACTTCATCTTCAGGTATTTCTGCAACTTGTGAAAGATATATTGAAGTTTCCACAACTGCCAAGACTCATTTTGTTTCCGCACCAATATCTAATGCAAAAATAAGTTCGATTCTGGATGGGAATTTGGGAAATTTTAATGCTTATAAATATGATCCTTCTTTAGGAGGAGGGATTAATAGCAAATGGACAAGAGTATTTGCCTCGACTGACATGGACTTAGGTATTAGTTATACAATTCCATATTCTCATGCTTCTACAACTTCAAAAATTATATGTTTTGAAGGCATTCTAAATACTGTTACAATAGAACCAGCAATCAGTTCTAATCAAGATGATTGGAATTTGATTGGTAATCCGTATCCATGTTCTGTTTCACCAAGAGCTTTTTTGAATGAAAATGCAAGATCAAATACATATATTTATGGAACTCTTCATTTCTGGGATGAAAGCGGAAGTCCTTCTACTAGTGATTTTGCATCATGGACACTGACAGGTACTACAAAAGGGAATAATGGTTCTGGAAATTCTCCTGATAGTATAGCATTAGGGCAAGGTTTCTTTGTACAAAGTCAAAGTGGTAGCCCAACAAAAGTGACTTTTAATCACGATATGAAATCAGCTTTTAGTGCAACTTTTTTTACACCTGAAATTGATCCTGTACAACGATTTTATATCAGTGTAACAGATAAAAATAATGTCTATAATGAAATATTAGTAGGATTTACAAATGAAGCAACAGAAGGCTTTGACAATATGTATGATGCACATAAACTGAAAGGAAATGCATTTCTGGCTTTATACTCATATATAGATGGATTAGATAAAGAATATGCCATTCAAGGAAGACCCTATGTTGTTGGTAGGGATGTTGTCAAATTAGGAATTGATGCTAATACAAGTGGTCATTATCAATTCAAATTAAACAGGAAGGAAAATATTCCTGCCGGTTTGAAGGTGTATCTGATAGACAAATTAACTGATACAAAAGTTCTGCTGGATGAATTGACCGATTTTGACATTCACTTAGCAAGTGCAACATACACAGATCGTTTTGAATTGGTTTTTACCTATGATAATTTGTTGGATATAAAGGCCAATATTGATGAAAATCTGATTCAAATTCATGGCTCACAGCTGATTCTTTCAGATCAACACATCGGTTCAGATATTCAATTGATTGATTTATTTGGAAGAATAGTCAACACATGGAATAATGCAGAGCAGCAAATTAATTTTTCTGATTATTCAGGTTGTTATTTTGTAACAATATTGTCAGAGAACAAAGTGCCTGAAATTAAAAAAGTTATCATCCCTTAAAAGGAACAACAACTTTCTTGTAAACTATTGATTCACCGAAGGATGATAACTTTAAAAAGGTAACTCATCATCACTAACATCCTGATTCATGTCAATATCATCAGGTGGCGTTT
>JABINZ010000258.1 GCA_018698135.1 Bacteroidota bacterium | reverse complement strand
ATCCATACCTAAAACAGCCCATGTTTTACTGCTATTGTTAAATGAGTGTGATAAATAACCAAAAGCATTTATTTTACTCAAAAAGTGTTGGTATTCTTCAAGCTTTTCTTCTCTCGTTTTTCCCTTTTCTTCTTTTGTCCAGTAAACATTTGATGTATTCTGAATATACGACAGGAAATCAGAGTCATATTCTTCATTGACTTGGATATCATAACCACAATCATCTTCTAAGTTTAACACATTGAAAGGAGTAGGTAATAATTCCGGACTAAACGAAATGATGTGATCAGCCCAAACAAAACCTTGAAAGTTCTGGTATTTAATCATTTTAACTCCATTAACAGAAATTTCCCAGGCACAATTTTCAAAGAATAAGAGCTGATAATATTTATTGCTTTTTGGAAAGTATGGATTTAAGACTTCAAGGTTTTCGAGAGAAGTTCTAGAAACATATTGTTTACCACCCCTAAACATCATATTTAAAATTTCTCTATTTCCATATTCTTTCAAAAAGTCAGTAATAAAATCCCTGATCTCGTATGGTTGGACTTCTTCAACGATTTTGCCTTTTGTTCTAATATAGGTGAACATTTTGTCCAGTGTGATATATTTACCAAAACCATTTGCTTTTAAGAATTCATACATGGAACTATAATCGAACTTCACCTGGTCATTTTTATCGTAATACCAGAATTGCAATCCTTGATGAAAGACTATAGGGGTATTATCAATATAAATCCGTTTTTCAAGCTGGTTGGTTTCTTCATCCCATTGATATAATTTACCTTTGAAATTAAACTCATGATCTTTCAATACTTCAATATGATCTTCATAAAACCTTTCCAGATTATTGATGTTAAAATAGTTGATCAGTGGTTTATATCCTTTGGTTATATCCAGTTTGTAAAAGGACTTGGAAGGTTCACTGAATTTCTGAAGGCTGTTCAGGATTTCTTCTTCGCGCCCTTTGTTTAAGATCAATAAATCATCAAGGCCTTTAGGATGACCATCAAGCTCTCTTGATTTGATATGGCAGAAGTAGAATTGAACTTCCAGATCTTTTAAAAGTTCTCGCATAGCAATTGCTGAGTTGATGAAGCTTTGTGGTCGTCTGGAGATATCTTCTCTCTTTTGCAAAGCCTTTGTTGAAATATCCAGGCAGTCACCATCATAAATCATGACTACGTTTTGAACCTTGCACTTTTCAATGATCCGAATAATGTCTGAATGAATTTTTCCTGTTTTTTTGTCTTTGTAGTGGGTTATTGAAGTAAGGCCTATAATATCTAAACCATACTTTGAGGCAGCAAATTGCTTGAAAACACCTTCAGTAAGAAAAAGGGTTTTAATCTTTTCTCCCTTTTGATACTTTTCAAGAAGGGCAGGAGTGAGGAATGGCAATGTTCCCTGTCCTTTTGGGATTAGATAGCGCATCTCATCCCCATTTGCAGCAATAAAAGACTTTGATAGCCGAGTTATTGCATATACTATTTCCTTGTTATTAAAACCATTTGGTTTTTCAGGGGTGGCTTTGGGGTGGTCATAATTAATGAGTTTCCTGTCAAGATTAAATGGAGTAATGGTGATATTACCATCATTATCATGGCCGAATACTTTATGAATAAAACTCTGACCAGTATCATTTTGAAGTGATATTGTATAGTCGGCTTCAGACGGTCCTAACCCATTTACAATTCGTTCCCTGAAATAGGAATCTCTTGCTAAACTTTGCATATGCCTTTTTTTCTCAGTTTTCAATAAAATTCTGAATATCACTCAGCCGATACCACCATTTATTACCTCTTTTCTTACCATCCAACTCACCTGATTTCCTCATTTTGTAGAACCAGGTAGTTTTACGGCCTAATAATTTTTGAGCTTCTGATTCAGGGATCCATTCTCCGAGTTTTTGAGAGATGGTTTCGTTTTGAATTCTTGGAAGAACTGCTTTGATGTCCCTGGCAAGGTCTCTCAGTTCATCTACCACATCTTGTGGTAGGAATGTAAAAGATTGATTATTCATAAATTTATATTTCAATTAGTTTATACATAAAAACAAATAACAAAACAATGGAGGCAAATTTTTTAAATGTACTCGACTCTTGACATAATAATCTCACTTAACGTGTTTATACATTCAGGATTCTTTTTAAATATTTTATTTATTGTATCAAAATTAATATTCCCTTCCCCCTCTAACCAGTCTATTAATCGAGGATAAGGCACAGGTAAAACATCCCCTTTCTTGGTAAACTCTTGATAAAATAATTCAAAAGTGTCAATATAAATTTTATTCTCTCCAAAGGAATCTTGAAAGTCAGGGATGAGCTCTAGTGCAGCACTAAGAATTATATCAAAAGGAATTTTGTCAAAATCTACATGGAAAAATAATTTGGTATAATTTGATTCTGAATTATTTAATGCACCCAGAAAAGTTTTAATGGCTTTTTGCTCCAGGAGACTAAATATTTGTTCACTGTAGATATCATAGCGGCTTTTAAATCCTTTTAAAGAGAACGCTTTGTTGGTTATATTTTCATATTCGATAACCTTAATGATATACATTTTTTCCAACATCATTAATGCATTATCGTCTTCAGAATAATTAGAATCTGAATACTCTGTATTAATACTGCTTTTGAATTGAGTACTCTTTCTTAAAAATGTAAGCTGAATATATATAGGATATTTAACAATTTCGTCAATTACTTGTCCTCTCTCATCTCTTACAATTGACTTGCTAGGAAGTCGTTTGTTGAGAAAGAACTTAATTGTAATTTTACCTTCTTGCATGATGACGAATGTTCTGTTGTTGCAACAAATATATAAACAATTTGTAATTTATCAATTTTATTTGCATTTTATTAATTCCATATGAAGATCACTAAATAAAAAAGGCTTTCAAAACAAATTGAAAACCTTCATGTGGAATATACTGGATTAACTCCCTTTGGTCGTTGATCCTTTGTGGGATATACTGGATTCGAACCAGTGACTTCTACCCTGTCAAGGTAGCGCTCTAAACCAACTGAGCTAATACCCCAAAAATGTTTGCAAATGGTTTGCAAATGTATTTTAAGAACTTTGTATGGCTCAGATAATCAGGTGCTTATAAGCTTCATTTTTTTGCCTGTCAAGAAAGACTTGATTATTTAATCTTTGATTCCATTTTATTACCAATCATTGAATTTCTTCATAGCATTTCTTCTCTCTTCTTCTGAAATTTTAATATATCCTTCAAAAGATTTGTAATCCGAATGGCCAGTCCATTTCATAATTACTTGTGCCGGAATATTCATTATTAGTGCTGTAGTTATAAAGGTTCTACGTGCAGTATGCGTTGTAATCAATTCATACCGTCTACAGGTATTTGAAAATCTTTTTTTCCCTTTAAAGTATACAACCTCTTCAATATCATCAAATTTGACCTCTTGCCCCATATCTTTCAAATTCTTATTTAGTATTGCATTGTGCGGCACAGGGAGGCATTTGTCAAGTGGTAAATCTTTGTATTTTTGAAGAATTGCCTTAGTATATTTATTTAGATCAACAGTGATTTCTTTATTTCCTTTAACTGTAGTTAGCTTAATATATTCATTTTTAATATTCACTTTCTTTAATTCATGCAAATCAGAGAACCTAAGACCTGTAAAGCAACCAAAGCAGAATATGTCACGTGTCTGTTGCATCACAGTGCTTTTGAAATCATAATTATACAGTATCATTACTTCTTTCTTAGACAAAGCAATTGAGTCACTTGGTATTAATACTCCTTTGAAGTATGCTTCAACACTAAACTTTTTATATTCTCCGAATCGATTAAATCCATTTTCAAAGGCCCAATTAAGAAATCCTTTGTAAACACTGAGATATTTAGCAATATTTGAATTTTTATGCTTTAACTCAGTGGCAGCATATTTTATATACTTTTTAAAATAAGTCTCGTCAATTGCTTCAAAATCAAGTTGAATCTTGTATTTATTGTGAAAATCCCCAATTATTTCTCTAACTCTTTCTTTTTTTTGTTTTGTAGCAGCTTTCCATTCATCCTTATTTGCCTCAATAAATTTGGCAAAATAGTCAAGCAAATTCAAATTATAATCCTCTCGTATTGTTTCATCTAACCGGATTCTTAATTCATCCCTCAAGTTTGAAATACGAATAGCCTTTTTTAATACTGCAAATTCATTATAAATCGCCTCAACAGTATTCTCAACCTTATTCAGGTGTTTGTTTATTTTTTTTGATGTTTCCCCATTTTTGTCCGTGAAGCCGTCTTTTACTCTTTGCGAATCCTTGTTCCAATTTTTTTCATCAACACTATACCCAACATAATACAACATTCTTTTGCCTTCAAAAGAGAATGACAAAACAATCTGACAGTTTGTAGCAATACCATCTCTCTTTTTGATATAGAATTTAGCAGTACATTTTCTAATCATCATATTCTATTTGCACACAAAAATACACACAGTTTTATTTAAAATGAAATGAATTGTAAAAAAGCAAAAAACATTATTATTAGCTCAAAAACAGCATGTTGTGAAGTATTATGAAAAGGTGTGGAATGAATTGAAACAAAATAAATAGTCCCGTCCAGACCGCCAATCACCCCGAGAAATCGGGGTTTTTGCATTAATAAACTCTATATATATGAAGGTCATTCTTGATAAGCAGGAATGGCCTTTTTTTTATCTTTGCTTTTCAAAAACCATTTCATGTTTTATACCTACATCTTGCAAAGTTTAAAGGATGGTCGATTCTATATTGGTTATACAGCTAATATGGATCAGCGATTGATGAATCATAATGCTGGAATGACCAAATCGACAAAAAGCGGAATCCCATGGAAAGTAGTTTATTACGAAACATTTCAAGATAAAATAGATGCAATTCGCAGAGAAAGATTCTTAAAAGCTCAACGAAATAGGGCATTTTATGAGCGGTTGATAAATGGTTTCAACCCAAATGGCTCTTAAGGTTGCGGGTTCCCCCGAGAACTCGGGGCGTCCAGACCGCCAATCACCCCGAGAAATCGGGGTTTTTGCATTAATAAACTCTATATATTAGTTAATAGGCCTCTGGAAACATTGGCCTATTTTTAATTTACACTCAGACTTGTGATTCTTGATCTTCATGAAAACGAATACTGGAGTATTTTTTAACTTTTGAAATAGTCGATTTTGAGTTTACATTATACAAATAGCATCTGTATAAGCATAGTCTTTTATACGGTTAATTCTTAATAATTCTGATCATTTGATCTTGATTTTCAAGTGTTAATTTAACTATATAGACTCCTTTTGGTTTATTAGTCAGATCAATTAATGCAGTGTCAGTTTTAGGTTTAACCACCATAACTTCCTGTCCGAATGCATTGGTAATCACAATTAAATCAAGTTTTTTTGATGATTTAATTGTAAAATAACCCTTACTGGGATTGGGAAAGATATTTATTAAATTATCAATTACTGACAGATCAATTCCGGTTGCCATTACAGTGATTGATTTAATATCACAATCTTCACAGCCATCATTTGAACTGACACATAACTTAACAGTATAGGTGCCGGGTGATGAAAATATATGTACTGGATGCTGGATAGTTGACGTTTTGCCATCTCCAAAATTCCAATCCCAGGAAACAATGCTGCCGGCTGAAATCGTGGATGAATCATGAAATTGTATAGTAGAATCTGCTATTGTGATTGATCCGAACTTTACTGCCGGATTTGGCATTACAAATACTGTTTGAATAAGGGAGTCTGAACAAACTGAGGTAGAAGCCACCAATTTAATTTGATAGGAGCCGACTGTATTATAGGAGAATGCTTCAGGAGTCATCAAATTGGACGTACGTGAATCCCCCAAATCCCAAAAATAATTACTGGCATCAGTTGAATTGTTGATAATTGATATTGTCTCAGAAGCACAAACTATAAAATCAATACTGAAATCAGCTTTTGGTGCTTCGGGAATTATTACAGTTAGCATGCTTGAATCGGTACAGCCATCGCTATTAATTGCTTTCAGTTTTACTTGATATGTTCCAGATGAGCTGTAGGTATGGTTGATGTCAGATAATATTGATGTGTCGCCATCACCAAAATCCCATATACGGTATACTGAATTGATGGTTGAATCTATAAATCGGGCACCATTACAAATTTCACTAAAACTAAATCGGGCTTGTGGATTTGCATTGACAATAACTGTTTTAGTAAGAGAGTCTATACAGCCTGAGCCTGTTACGATTAATTTAATATCGTAGGATCCAACTGCTGGGAATGATAATGCCAATGGATTTTTCAAATTAGAAATCATAGAATCTTCTAAATACCAGAAGTAAGCATCTGCATCTGTTGAATTATTGATTATCGTGCTTATTTCAGAACTACATAGATTCATATCAATACTGAAATCAGCTTTTGGTGCCTCGGGAATTATTACAGTTAGCATGCTTGAATCGGTACAGCCATCGCTATTAATTGCTTTCAGTTTTACTTGATACGTTCCAGATGAGCTGTAGGTATGGTTGATGTCAGATAATATTGATGTGTCGCCATCACCAAAATCCCATATACGGTATACTGAATTGATGGTTGAATCTATAAATCTTGCACCATTACAAATTTCACTATCACTAATTCGGGCTTGTGGATTTGCATTGACAATAACTGTTTTAACAAGAGTATCGGAACACCCTGAGCCTGAAGCAAATAATTTGACATCATAAGTGCCGGCTGCAGCGTATAAGAATGTTAATGGATTTTCAAGATTAGAAGTCATAGAATTCCCTAAATCCCAGAAGTAACTGTCTGCAAAGCTTGAATTGTTTAATATTGTAATCTTCTCATTAACACATACAATGGAATCGATACTAAAATCAGCTTCTGGTGCATAGTGGATTATTACGGTTTGTATGCTTGAATCGGCACATCCTTGGTTATTAAATACTTTCAGTTTGACTTGATAGGTTCCGGGAGAACTATACATATGATCAACGTCTGTTAATATAGATGTGTTGCCATCCCCCAAATCCCAGAAGTAACTGTCTGCAAAGGTTGAATTGTTTATTATAGTAATCTTCTTATTAACACAAACAATAGAATCGATATTGAAATCAGCTATTGGTGCATTTGGGATTACTAGGGTTTGTATGCTAGAATCGCTACAGCCATAGCTATTAATTACTTTCAGTTTTACCTGATATGTTCCAGGTGAGCTATAAATATGGTTGATGTCAGATAATACTGATGTGTCGCCATCACCAAAATCCAATAAACGGTATGTTGAATTGATGGTAGAATCTATAAATCTTGCACCATTACAAATTTCACTAAAACTAAAGTGGGCTTTTGGATTTGGATTGACAATAACTGTTTTAGAAATAGAGTCAATGCAACCAGAGCCTGTTACGATTAGTTTAATATCGTAAGAACCAGCTGCTGGGAATGAGAATGCATATAGATTTTTCGAATTAGAAATCATAGAATCTCCTAAATACCAGAAGTAACCATCTTCATCAGTTGAATTATTGATAATTGATATTATATCAGAAGCACAAACAATAGAATCAATATTGAAATCAGCTATTGGTGCATCTGGGATTACTACGGTTTGGATGCTTGAATCGGTGCAGCCGTAGTTATTAATTACTTTCAGTTTTACCTGATATGTTCCAGGTGAGCTATAGATATGGTTAATATCAGATAAAATTGATGTGTCGCCATCTCCAAAATCCCAGAAGCAGCTTACTGAATTGGAGGTATAATCTATGAATCTGGCTCCTTCACAAATTTCTACAACACCCATATTTACTGTGGGATTTGGTAAAACAGTAACATAAATTCTAAAATAATCCTTGTAATTAAGGGAGTTTGTTTTGGTTAACCTTACAGTAGCTTGCCCGTTATTTGGCCACTTTACAGTAAGTACATTCGTTCCTTGCCCACTAATAATGGTACCATTTACAACACTCCATGAATATGTACAATTGGTATCAGTATAAGCAGAATAAGTTGCTGTCTGACCTTTACAAATTTCTGAAGGGCCTGATATTAATTGAGCGATTGGATTAGGAATATCGTATTTCAGTGCTCTGTAAGTACCAGACGAAAATGTAGCTTCAAAGACTTTATTCCCTCCGGTATCTACTTCGGTCATCCTAGGAACAGATCCCCAGCAAATGAAGGTATTGCCATTAGCTATCCTGATTGCACTTCCCATAGCCCAAGCATAAATATCCGGAGTGTTTCTGTATTCAAATACAAGTTTTGCAGTTTTATTTACCTCATCAATTTCATATTCAATAGCACGGGAATAGTGAGAAATTCCATTATCAAACAGAGTTATATTTCCGTTGGCTAATCGGTGTGCAAAATGTTGAAATCTGAAACCTAAAGTGTCGTTTATAAATGTAAACTGATTGCTATGGGCCAGCAATCCCAACCTCCATATTATATTTCCACTATTAAGGCTAATTTTGGTAATTTCATTTAATTCAGGGTTGCACATAAGTATGGATGTGTCAGTATCAAGAAAAAGGCCGTTAGTATGTGTAAAGTCGATAATAGGAGCCGTGAGATCACCTACATGGTCTGTTATAGAAATATGATCCAAAGCTTTCCACTCAAAAATTAAACTGTCATTGGCATCTATCCCCTGGATGATGCTGCCAATAACCTGGGCATTTGAGTCACCACCAGAAACTATCAATGACATATCAATTGTTCTGGTTTCATCTGCTATTATATAATAACGATTATCATTGGAGATAACAAGCTCATGATTATTAGTAGTATATCCGTTTTTTGCTACTACTGTATTAATTATATTAAACATGCTATCCATAATATAATATCGGCTCTGTTTTCCGCTAAAAAAGGAATATTTGTTATTGGGTTGCGGTTTAAAATCCAAAAAGCCGCCATTTATGCCGAAGGGAAATGATTTGGCATATATTGTTCTTCCCTGTTTGTCAAGAATTAGAAGATAATATTTACCTGCGGTGCCCGTCCAAAAATTAGCAAGAAATGTATATCCATTGGAAGGATTAATGTTGGTAGTTACATTGACTGTAGGTAACTGAGCCTCTGTTGAAAACATGAAAAATTGACAGAATAAAAATAAAATTGCAAACTTTAAGTTTTTCATAGTATAATTTTATTAATAGTTCCTTTTCTCTGCGAAAATTATTTGTCAAATTGTTCTCAATAGGCATTTATTTTTAGGTATGAAAGAAGGGGATAATTTATGATTTTATTTTAAATTCTTTATACATTGTTAACTTTTTTTTATTTATGACAAATAGGCTATATAGTAGCCCGGACGGTAAAAATATTGAACTTTTGCCTGCCAATAAAATGCCCCTGTGAATGGTTCCTAATTTAAAGGCCCTAAAAACAAAAGCCAGGTTTCCCTAGCTTCTGATTTGTGGCAACAGTATATATCAATCAGGACACTGCTGTGTGATCAATCTTTCATGCACAAAAAAAGGCTATTCCGATAATCTTCGAAATAGCCTTGAAAGTTATTTATGTATTCTCGTCACTGTCACATACTGTAGTTTCTGATGTGATAATAGACTTTTCATATCAAAAAGCCGTTCATAGAACAGCTTTTTTGCTTTTAAAACAACGCGTACTTAGAGATTAGCGGGTCAAATGAATCTCACCAATGATTGTTTTAGCGTCTTTCATTTCATGGAATTGATATTTTAGTTGATAATAGTAAACACCAATTTCGCAATACTTATTTAGATACTTTCCATTCCATGAAAGCCGAGCATCATTAGATGTATAAATATGCTGTCCCCATCTGTTATAAATTAGAAGTTTATACCGTGCGAAAGAACAGTTGGAAATTGCTGTAAAAACATCGTTGATCTCATCATTGTTGGGAGTAAATGCATTTGGCATTTGCAAATAACAGTGGCAGTTTTGTTCAATTACTCTCACTGTATCCGACAAGCTCCCACATGGATTTGATACGTTTACCCAATAAATCCCTCCTTTTGTTATACTTAGTTCAGAATTCCTAGATAAATCTTGCCATAAATAAGATGCATGATCTGTAATTACATTCAGCTTTAAACTATCTCCTATACATAAATATATGATTGAATCAAATTCAAAGGATGCTGATTCAATGATTTCAATATGAGCAGTATCACATACTGTTGCACAGTGGTTAGAAACCTGAACCCAATATACGCCTGACTTGCTGATGCTTATTGAGTTGCTTGTATCATTTGTATTCCACAAATATTCAGAGTTTTTTGAGTGCGCGTTTAAAGTTATTTTGTGCGGATAGCATATCAATGTGTCTCTAATATCAACTTTTGGTCTTTCATGAATATGAATAGTTTTAGTTATTTCGCTTACAGTGTTATTTAAATAAATTTTTAATGTCACTTTGTAGCTCCCTGGCATGGAATAAACATGATGAGGATTTCTAGTTTTTGAATGATTGTTGGTTGTATCCTGATCTCCCAAGGTCCATAAAACCGAATCAAAATAGGTAGATGTTAATGAGAAGAATGTTGTGTCATTTAAACAAAAACCAGATGCACTAAAATTTAGATACTTAATGGCATCACTGCAAAAGTTAGGAAGTCCATAAAATGAAATATTCCCTTTTAAATAGAGTCCATTGGCTTTATAGTTAATATAAGCGATTCTATTATTTGGTTTATTTATGACACCCAGATAGGTAGCTTGAAGCCGGCTATGATATATTTTTAAATCAGGACCCAGTTGAAGGGCGCCTATAAAATTGTTAAAGCTATCAATTAAACTTTTACTATTAATTATCTCCTCTTTTGAATTCAGAATTAGGTCAAATTGATGCAAATAGCCAAATGCGTTTATATTTGAAGATACATAAAACTTTGAACCATCAGGCGAAAACTCGATACCATATGGCCCTACATTATTATTGAAAGGAATTTTTATGTAATTACTAATAACACCGTTCAGATTATTAAATTCAAAAAGGGCAATTTCATTGTTGTTCGCATAAATCAATCGACTTCCATCTAATGATGATTTTAGATAGCCAGCATATTTGCTTTCATCAGCAATGGGGCCAATTTTTGACTCAATGAAGTTTGTTTTATTTATACCATTTTCAGTAAGAAGAAAACTATAAAAACTATTGGTATTATATTTTTGTGTTATTATCCAATAGTCACGATTGTTCTGATGTTTTATCGCTGTAACTTTTTCACATGTGTACGACTCAAGTTGGATGTTTTTCGGGTTTCTAACAATTCCATGTCCATTGTTCAGGCTCGCATCAACTTCTGAATAGCTTAATCCAGCTTCTTCTCCAAAAGATCCAACAGTAAAAAGGTAGTATATATCTTGTGACTTTGGCTTTTTTACAATGATACATGACTGAGTAGTACTTAAATGACCATTTAATGACTCCCCATTTAACATAATAGAGTGATTATTATTCCATACTGTTTTTCCATTAGAGTAAAACAATAAATTCCCATCACTGTCTGCTATTGAAGCACAGCCTTCTAAGGCCTTCATTTTACTACTGGTAGTAGCCGTTGGGGGAGAGGTGTTGAAATCTAATCCAGCAAAATTGCCAAACATCCATATATTGGCTTCTTTTTGCGCCATGCAAAAATTAAAAGTTATACATATTAGAAGTAGCAATATTTTAGATTTTTTCTGAAGCATCCTGAGAAAAAAAGTAGTTAAGCTTGAGTGATATATAATGCAAATTAACCATTTTCAAATAGATAAACAAAAAAAGCCACCTTTAGGTGGCTTTTTTTGTTATTTATAAACTTAGTTTAGTTATGTACGTAGTTAAGATATAAGCTAATATCCATATCCCACAAGAAACTTTTTACATTAATAGTATCTGGGAAGTTCGTATTGTCTTTGTAAGGTTTAAACTTAACCGAAGTATGAACCTTTTGGT
>JABINZ010000257.1 GCA_018698135.1 Bacteroidota bacterium | reverse complement strand
CCAGAGTACACAATAGCCACTACCATTAATGGTCATATTCTCAAATCTGAAATAGTCAGCTGCATCAAATTCAATTGCTGCACTGGCTGAAGTATTCATAATAACTGAAGACTTGCTAGCTCCCTGGAATGTTACTGTATTAACGTCAGTCATTCCAAGTACTGGTTCAAGAACCAGATTTTCTGAATAAGTACCTGCTTTAACATCAAAAACAACCGGTGATAAAATCCCACAGGTTTTTAAGGCATTATAGGCGTCATTCAAAGTGGTATAATCCTGACCCGCTCCAACTGTATAAACACCACCCATACCTGTACAGAAGTTCAGATGGAGTGTGTCGTTTACTTTATTATTATCAGGAATGGAATCATTTACATTGGCAACCCATACTTTTAATTGATGATTACCTTTGGTAGGAACAAAAACGGATTTTGCAAAAGTATATTGCTCACTTGAACCCGGTCCTAAAATTCCAAATGCATTACCATTTATATTGTAATCATAAACAAGTTCAGGGGTTCCTCCATTCAATGAATAACCAAGATCCAACCAGAAGATTGAATCTGCTTTCATATTTGTGAAAGTCACAGTTAATTTATTACTATCAACTCCAAATACTGTTGGAGAATCAACACTTGTTAACGCACAATCAAATCCTGATAAGGGAAGAACTGTTACAGAATAATCTTCTGTTTCACCCCATGTATAGGTTCCGCACGATGGCTGAATACCACTCTCACTTGAAATAACTCTAAGTCTTAACTGTGAAGTTGCTGCATTAACAGGAACAGTAACACTGACTGAAACTGCTGTAGTAGCCGTATAGGTACCACCTGTTCCAAGTGTTTCACCAGCATCTGTAAAGTCTCCGTCATCATTCCAATCCATATAAAAAGCATAGGACTTAGCATAATTACCACCACAGCTTCCTAAAGTAACAGTCAGTGTATAGGTCTGACCTGGAAACACATTGGTATTAATATTTGTAAAATCTGTATACATTGCACAAGTACTAGCAGTATTATTACTAATTGTATTAAAAACTACCTTATCAACCTCACTATCGTAAGTCGATGTTGCAGTAGATGAACAATAGGATTGGGAAAACCCATAAGACATCATTCCAATGAATAGAATGAAAAGTGTAATTCGTTTTTTCATGAGATTTATTTTTTGGTACTGATTAAGCAATTTTAGTCAACTGTTACTTCGCAAATATAGTATTTTGTACAAATATTTATGCATTATTAATATTAATTCTATACCCTACTGTTATTGGCTTTTAGGCCAAATAAACACTCTTTTCATAGCAGTGGATTTTCAAAATATTTAATTTCCATTAATCATTCAAACGGAAATGATAAATTTGCCTTTGGATCAGTCCCTATTTTGTCAAAATGAAGCTTAATCCATACGCAACTAAAAGTATCCTATTAATACTTCTACTTCTATCCCAAAATAGTTTTGGGAAAATCGATAGCGAGAAGCTTTTCAAAGAAAATTGTGGTAGTTGTCATGAGATTGGCAGAATACTCACCGGACCAGATTTACAAAACATCAATTCGCTAAGAACTAAGGAATGGCTCATTCGTTTTATTACAGATTCTAAAAAACTGATTAATGAAGAAAACCAGTTAGCGCTTCAGGTTTATGAGGAATATCAAAAAATTGAAATGCCTCCTTCGGACTTGGATAGCAACGAAATCTTGGCAATACTTGACTACATTGAAAAATACGAATACATTAAACCTATATCTAAATCCATTGATGTAGTTCAAACCAGCAAAAAAAGTTTCCCCATTTCTACTGTAAGCCTAATCAGTATTTCAATTCTACTTATACTATTAATAATAGTTTTTTTATCAGCTGATTTAAGAAAACGAATACCCATTTCATTTTATGTTTTCACAACTTTATTAATATTGATATTTCTGAGTTTGAATGCCCGATCGTTTCAAGACAATAGAGTAGCTAAAAGTTTGTTGGAAATAAAACAAGATGTGGATTTTAATCATAAAATTCACTATAACGATTATACAATTGATTGTATTTACTGTCACGACAAGGCATTAAATTATCCGCAAGCCAACTTGCCTCTCATTTCGAATTGCATGAAATGCCATCATTATATTCAGGAAGGTGAAGTTTTTGGCAAAGATGAAATTTCAAAATTAACTGAACTTGACAGCATCAAAAAAGGAATTAACTGGAAGAAAGGATACCGTTTGCCCGAACATGTACATTTTAACCATGGTTTACACGTAAAAACGGCTAAGCTAAGCTGTATCGATTGCCACGATCAGACCGATCAGCCAATGATTAGCAAATCCCTTGTTCAAATGAAATGGTGCATAAGGTGCCATAACGAGCAGTATATTAATTTAGAATTAAACTATTATAAAAATGTATACGACACAATCTATAACTTAACAGGATTAAGTGTCACAAAAAATGGAGGAGCAAATTGCTCCGTTTGTCATTATTAACAAATGCGACAGCAGAAAAAAGACATATGGATTGGCTTGGACCAAAATGGGCAAAAATTGCCGGGAGATGACAAACGAATAGTATCCAAAAATTTGATTGAACATATTTTTAACTTCACTGGCTTAAACAGTAATCGAAGAAATTTCTTCAAAACTCTAGGATTAGGAACAACTGCATTGGCACTATCCTCTGCATGCAAACGCTCTCCTATTAAAAAGGGAATGCCCCTATTCTCGAATTCATCAAGTCCAAAGCCAGGAGAAGAACTATGGTATGCAACAACTTGTGCTGTTTGCATGGCTCACTGCCCGTTAACTGTTAAAACAGTAGATTATCGACCCATTAAAATAGAAGGAAATAAAAATTCAAAACGAACAAATGGTGGAGTTTGTGCCAGTGCTCATGCTTCTTTATTGGATTTATACAATAGTGAACGTTTAAAGAATCCTGAAAAAAACAAGCTTGCTGCTAGCTGGAATGAAATCGATCGAGAAATAATTCAAAAGCTTCAATTAATCAAGCAAAGCAAGAAAGAAATTGCGATTGTAATGCCTTACTCAAATAGTCCGGCAAGCACTCAATTATTAAAGGAATTCAAAGATCATTACCCATCAACAAAAATCTATTACAGCAATTTATTTGCACCACAAAAAACCATTGATGCCTATCATTCAATTTTTGGCAAGGCTATTTTCCCTGATCACCGATTTCAGAAAGCAAGATTACTAGTTAGTTTTGGTGCTGATTTTCTGGGGAACTGGCTATCTCCTATTGAATATACGAACGCCTATTTAGCCAAACGGGATATTGATAATACCAGAAATCTTTCCTATCATATTCAATTCGAAAGTCATTTTAGTATTACTGGAGCAAGCGCAGATAAAAGATGCATTATAAAACCAGCTGAAGAAGGAATTATACTTGCTTATTTATATCAATATATACGTGAACCTAAGTTGTATCCTGAGTTTGACAAGCTAAACAGCAAATATCAGCTAAAACAATTAGCCGACAAATTACGATCAAACAAAGGACGATCTATCCTGCTCAGCGCTTCGAATAATTTGAATAATCAAAAATTAATTATTGGGATTAACAGTATTTTAGGCAATATGGGAAGAAGTATTGATCTGGATAATCCCCTTATAACGCAAGATATTGGCAGTTTTGATGTACAATTGTTAAAATCAAAAATAAGCGATAAGCAAATAGGAGGTCTAATTTGTTGGAATGATGATCTATTGAAGGATGAACAAAAAGATTCAGAAATTAGTCGAGCCCTGACTTCAATTGAGCTTAAAATATCTTTGAATCTGTTCAAGGATAAATATAGTAAACATGCAGATTATCTGTGTCCTGATCATCATTTTTTAGAATCTTGGAATAATTATTCTTCAAAGGGTATACTTCAAACTTCTCAGGCTACTATTAATCCAATTATGAAATCCCGTCAGGCACAGGAAAGTTTTCTCATTTGGATGGAACACACAGATAACTGGTTGGATTATTTGGAAAAATCTAGCTTATCCTATATTGGTGTCGACCAAAACAAGCCAATACAATTCAATGATGTTGTTAAAGCAGGAATTTGGACAAGCAGTTCCAAAATAGTTAAAAAGTATAATTTCAAACACTATCTGGATCCTGTCATCAAAATAATTAAGGATGATTTCAAAAAATCTACAAAACTTGAAATTGTATTTTGTGAAAGTCAGGGGCAAAAATCCTATACATCGCATCTGAATAGTTTTTTAGCAGAATATGTCGATCCCATTACCAGCGGAAGTTGGAAAATATATGCTCAAATATCGCCCGATACAGCAAAACAATACAAAATAAGTCAGGGACAAATAATCAAGATAATATCAAATAAGCATGAGATTAATTTGCCGTGCATAGTTCAGGCAGGAATTGCTGATTCATGTATAGTGATTCCAGTTGGAAAAATGGCATCTGCTCTTAATGAAGGAAACAATCCATTATTATTATTGAATGATTCAAACTCGGATCAGTTTTCCTTCAGCATTGAAGGGCTAAATCAGTTTGAAGAAGTTTGCCAAACACAAACACATACAAAAGTTAGCACAGAAGCGATCGTTCCTGAATTAAGTTTAATATCTTATTTAGCAAAGAAAGCATCTCACAATTCTGAAGACATTCCCACTTCTGTTTTGTCTAAAAAAAGAGACTTCAAACCGCATCATTGGGCCATGGTGGTGGATTTAAATAAGTGCACAGCTTGTGGATCTTGTAGTATTAGTTGTCAAGCAGAAAATAATATCCCTGTCATTGGTGCTGAGGAAATTAAAAAAGGGCGATCTATGTCATGGATGAAAGTGCAACGTTTTTATTCAGGTGAAGTTGAGCATCCAATGCTTCACTTTTTACCCATGATGTGTCAGCAATGCGATCAGGCACCTTGCGAATCAGTATGTCCTGTTTCTGCTGTCAGTTCCAGCAATGAAGGCTTAAATCAGCAAAATTACAATCGTTGTATTGGTGCTCGTTTTTGCGCTACCAACTGCCCCTATTTAAGTCGCACATTTAATTACAACAACTACAGCCATCAAAATCCGAATTCGCCACATATGTCAGATGAATTGGGTCGATTGATGTTAAATCCATCGGTTAGTGTTCGGGAGGCAGGAACTGCTGAAAAATGCACTTTTTGTGTACAGAGAATACAACAAGCAAAAGCCAATGCAAAACAGGACGACACACCTCTTAAGGATGGATCAATTCAAACGGCTTGTCAACAATCTTGTCCGGCACAAGCAATTTACTTTGGAGACATGAATGATAAAGGAAGTATGGTGTACAATCTGAGTAAGAACAAACGAGCTCATGTTTTATTGCCCGCTTTAGGAACACAACCATCTGTCTATTATTTATCAAAAGTGCGAAATACAGATATGGACTTATGATTTATTCCGATCTACATATGGAAAGCTCAGATAAGAATTTGAAACTTTGGTGGATTTTATTCTTCATATCTCTTGCCAGCTTACTAATAGGTAGCATTGGTGTGTTTCTTATTTTCAATAAAGGGCTTGGACTTTTAGCAATTAACAACAGCATTTTCTGGGGTGTGTTAATCACCAATTTTGTATTCTGGATAGGAATTGGACATGCCGGTACATTTATTTCAGCCATATTACTATTACTAAGGCAAAACTGGCGAAAAGGAATTAATCGCTTTGCAGAAGGGATGACTATTATTGCCATTGTTTTGGCAGCTATTATGCCCATTATCCATCTGGGAAAACCAAGCTATTTCTATAAGCTATTACCCATTAGTAACAACAGCGGATACTTTTTACTAAACTTTAATTCGCCACTCAATTGGGACTTCTATGCTATTTCAACTTATTTGATTCTATCTATCATCTTCTTTTATATTGGAATGTTACCTGATCTTGCTCAAATGAGAAGGATTAATCAGAAGAATAAATTACTTGCTTTTTTTGCTGCTGGCTGGACAGGATCTCTTACACAATGGCAAAATCATAAACAAACGCTTTATATTTTAGCTGGTTTGGCCACTGTATTGGTTATTGCCGTTCACTCTATTGTAAGTTTTGATTTTGCAGTAAGTATGCATGTTGGATGGCATTCGAGTATTTTTCCAATCTATTTTGTATTAGGTGCTTTACTATCCGGATTTGCAATGCTTTGCATTCTTGCGGTCATTAATAGAAAAATTAATAGACTGGATAATTTTATCCGAAAGGAACACTTTGATTATATGAGCAAAATTATGTTGGCTACATCCATTTTGATTTTCTTTGTATATATCAATGAAGTGTTTATGAGTTTATATGCCAACAATCCATTTGAGAATGCATTACTCATCCAAAAAAGTGTTGGCAAAACTGCTTTCATTTACTATTTATCCCTCTTTTTGAGTATTGGAATTCCTCAATTGTTTTGGAAAAAATCAATTCGTAGCAATTCAAAACAGGTGTTGATTTTATCGATCCTGATACTGATTGGCATGTGGTTAGAACGCTATATGATTATTGTGAGTAGTTCTGAAACAGGATATATTTCAGCAAATAATTCAAACTTCTCATTGAACTTTTTCTCACTAGCCATGATTTTATTTGGAATCGGATTTTTCTTTACTTTCTTTTTATTATTTATTCGCTATCTGCCTTCCATTTCTTATTCTGAAATACTAAAAGACAAGAAGAAATGAGGCAAATAGTTAGTAATCGGAAAGCTACACTAGCTATATTTAGAGATGAAATATCCCTTCGTGATGCTGTTCAAATATTGCTGGATAAAAAGGCAGAAATTCTGGAAATCAGAACACCCTATGAGATAGAATTTGAACACTTGAAGCAGAATAAGCATGCAAATAATTTTGGTCGTATAGCCTTTTGGAGTGGTTTGGTTGGATTTGTAATTTCCATGGCTTCAATGCTGTATCTTCATTTGGAGCTACCCATCCAATTTGCGGGTAAAAACAGTATTCCTTGGCCTTCCTTCATAATTCCTGTATTCTTAGGCAGTGTGCTATTTGCAGCCATAGGAGTCACTCTTTACTTTGTCTTGTTTTCCCATGTTATTCCTGGTCAGCAAATAGTGGATTACAAATGTGAATCAACTGATGGTGAATTCCTATTAATATTCAAGTGTGATGATAGTACTACTATTTCATCATTATCTTTTGAAATATGTGAAATTGATTTTTACAAACAAGAAATTGCTTTGCCAATTCCTATTAAAATGGATATCAAATGAAAACTTATTGGCAGATAATCTATTTCAGTTTTGTTTTAATACTCCTATTATTTGGATGTGATCAATCTTCTCCACCTAAAGAAGAAATACAAGAATCGGTCATGCAAAAGCCTGTTCATTCAATTCCATACAATAAGGAACAAGAAATTTATCCTTATGCAAATACCAAAGAAGCCTATGAATTAGCTGGACAAGAACTTAAGAATCCTTTGGCACTTACCGAACAAAACTTGATGGAAGGCAAAATTTTATATAATGCATTGTGCAAGCATTGCCATGGTGAAAATGGAAATGCCAATGCGCCAATGATTGAAAAAGAAAAATACCCTATCCCTCCTGTTTTTACCAAACGACTACCCACAATATCGGAAGGAAAAATGTTCCATTCGATTACACATGGAAAAAACCAAATGCCACCAAATGGAGAGGACTTTAGCAGTACACAAAAATGGTTGCTGGTGATGTATATTCAAGCGTTGTGTTTAATATAATTTCAATATGAGAAATATTTGCATATTAATTTTACTTCTGTTTCAATCATGTAATTTTCTTCCTGAGAAACAAGACTTGGAATCCACAATTGATAGTGACTACAATTCACTGATAACTTCAATAGCATTAGGTTATCCTAATAACTCTTACAAACCATTTTTTGAAGATGCATTAAATATTAAAGATTCGTTGTACAGGAATACTATAACTGAGATTGATAAAAGCATTTTCTCAGGTAAATTGAATTTGCAAATGAACCTTCATACTTGGACTATGGCTCCTGGTCATGAATATCCCAATGCTATTATTTATGTAACCAATAATAGTGATTTTGAACACGCTTTTTCATTTTTCGATGAACAATATTATCTTAAACTTAAAAAATTGAAAAGGAATGATAAATCCTTCAATTTGGATATGTGTAATTTGCAATTAGAAGAAATTAATAAACTGAAATTAAGAATAGAAGATGAATTGAAAAACCATTTAATATTTGAACAGCAAGTTAATTTTATATTAGATGGTCTCAAATTAACTAAATATTCAAGTTCTGAGAAAGAATATTATACTCATAAAAAATTAAATGAATTTATCACAATTTTAACAATATCATTACTTGATATGAATGAAATTGAATTAAGAGATATAGTAGTTTTGAGGAAAAATTTAGAAATGATAAAATCTGATGATAATAAGTTATCATTTATGTATGATAAGAAGTGTTTTGAGTCATATGAAAACACTATTGTTAAAATTGAAAATGACTTAAAAGCATATAAAAATATTAGATACTTTGAACCATTTGAAGGATGGGGGAGTTTTTGGCGTTTTGAGGTTCTTAGAGATATCAATGATGATGTATTTGTTAAAATTTCTTTTGAGAATCTAGATTGTTATACAGTGATATATATATAATAAATACTAAACACAACAATGGTTTAAGCTATGTCAATAAAGGGTTTTAGTAAATTAGGAATTGGTGAAGAGAAGAGGTATTGCCACAGCTCAGAACCTAACCATTAAGTAAACAAAAGGAGCATATGGAATGAGTATACGAGAATTCATATCCAAGCATGTATTAATAACAGGCCTAATTATAGTAGCTATACTACTAATTATTGGTGCATCCTTTTGTTGCAAAGATGATTACTGGTTACTATTATGGACTAATTTTGTGTGTATTAACTGGTATTTTCTATTACTTGCCTTAGGTGGATTACTTTTGTTTTCAATGCAAACAATTATTCCTTCTAAATGGTTTGATCCATTGAAATTACAATCTTTACAAACTGCGGGTGTTTTAAGATTTCTAATTTTTAGTTTTTTACTCGTTTTAGCCAGCGCCCATTTCTTTATTGATAGAATAGTTGAAAGTTCATTTCACACTATTTGGTTCCATCCCATTTTTCTCACCCTCAGAGCAGTTGTTATCTTATTTGTTTTTTACACTTACCACTATCAATTATTAAGAAAATTTAGAAACCAAAATGAACAAAGCCAAAAGCACAAAGCCATAGAATTTGTCATTGTTTTACTATTAGGTTTTTCTCTTTTTAGTTGGGATTGGTTAATGTCCATACAGCTTGATTATCATTCGGCTCTTTTTTCATTTTACCTGTTGGTTTCAGCGCTTTTGTTAATCTGCGGATTTTTATTGGTCAAGAATCACCAAAATAATCAATTACATAGCTTTTCAAACGATTTGGGCAGATTGACAATGGCTATATCCTTAATTTGGTTCTATGTATTTTTTAGTCAGTTTTTAATCGCTTGGTATACATCAATACCAAGTGAAATAGCATATTATCAGCATATTTTTCAGTGGAATTTCCTCCCCTTTTTAATTATTAGTGTTTTGGGGAATTTCCTACTTCCATGGTTGATTTTACTTTCAAAAAATAATCGCAAATCCACATCAAAACTATATTATGTTGGTTTGCTCATACTAATTGCAAAATGGTTTGAAATCTATTTGCTAATTGCACCATCTGTATTTAAAGCCCAAACATATTACCCCATTATGGAAGTAGGTTTTATCATCCTGGCTGCTATCGGAATTGGGTATATATTAAAACAAAAAACATTAATTAAATAAAGCATTATGGATTGAAAATTCATGGGTTTGGATTATGAATGAAATTCATTTGTAAAAAACAATCAACAAATAGCAAAAAATAACCAATGTTAAAAATTTCAATAACCAAACAGTATTGAATATCTAGAGAGATTTTGAAGTTTGGTTAGCATATATCCTTTATTATACCACAAACATATTTACTATAACGCCATTTACATTTAGGCCACTGATTCGCAGAAATTTCACTTGCCTCCTATTAACAAAGGCATAGGCACTAGTGCCCTTTTTAGCAATTGGTTTCCAATTACTTAGAAAGCCTATCAGGATTTGCAAGGAACGTTTTGACGGAGCTCTTTCTCATATGTCCAGTTTGAGACAACATATATGTTATTATTGCTAAAAAATTAACGAATGAAGTCTGTTATTCCTGACTTTACCTTCGTAATAGTATATTTTTCCTAAACCACAATTGTCATGATTTTTTCCTGATTTTATCGAAGGAAATATACGACTATTTTGAATTTCGATCACCTTATCGAAGTTCCCTTCTGCAATTAACTCAAGGGAAGGAATTGAGTTATCAAAAATTAATCAATAATCACATATTGGCAAGTATAATTCAAACAGGATTTATTCGTATTTGTCCTCCAATTGCTCTTAATATTTTCATAATTGTTTCAAATTGGGGTTTCGCTCCTTCAGATAAAGCTTTGTACAAACTTGGTCTGCTAAGTCCGGTTTCATGTGCAATCTTTGTCATTCCAATTGATTTCGCAATATGACCAATTGCTATAATAACATCCGAATTATTTCCTTCCTCCAAAACGGAATTGAGATATTCTGCTATTATTTCATTATTGTCTAAATAATCTGCTATGTCAAATTTTGAGGTTTCCATAT
>JABINZ010000256.1 GCA_018698135.1 Bacteroidota bacterium | reverse complement strand
GTATTCGTTAAAGCTTTAAGGTAGAATGGCAAAGCTTTTTCATATTGGCCCATACTTTTATACAATACAGCCAGGTTATTCAAACTAATTCCATAGGATGAATGGTCCTTACCCATCGATTTTTCAGTGTTCGTTAAAGCTTCAAGGTATAAAGGCAAAGCTTCTTCATATTGTCCCATACTTTCATACAAACCAGCCAGATTATTCAAATAAGTTCCATAATATGAATGGTCCTTGCCCAGCGATTTCTCAGTATTCGTTAAGGCTTCAAGGTATAAAGGCAAAGCTTTTTCATATTGTCCCATGCTTTCGTACAATAATGCCACGCCATTCAAACGAATTCCATATTCTGAATGATCCTTACCAAGTGATTTTTCAGTATTCGTTAAAGCTTCAAGGTATAATGGCAATGCTTTTTCATATTGTCCTATAAGCCTGTACAATACAGCCAGGTTATTCAAACTAATCCCATATTCTGAATGTTCCTTGCCAAATAATTTTTCAGTATTAGTTAAAGTCTCAAGGTATAAAGGCAATGCTTTTTCATATTGGCCCATTCTTTTATACAATGTAGCCAGATTGTAGAGGGAAGTTCCATAATTATTATGAGAAACTCCAAATTCTACTTTGGCCCGGGTTACAGCTTTTTCAGCATAAATTATTGCATTGGAATAATCACCCAGACTATAGTATTTAATTACATTATTGTTCAACTCTTCCCAGTTTTGGGAATAAGCAGTTTGCACTATTATCAGAAGGAGGAAGATGAATTTATATTTTTTCATTTATTTTTTATTATTCCTAATAGAAATTCTAAAAAAAATCCCAGCCTGACAAGCCGAATTAAAATTTTGTTCACTTATCTTTTTATTTAATAGTTCACGAGTTGTTTCAATATCCCAAAGAATAAGCAGGCCATCTCCATAACCACCTAAAGTAGCAAGTTTCTTCCCATCAGGACTATAATCTGCAAGGATAACACTTGCCTGTTGACCTTTCTGAATTTTCAATATTGCCTTATCTTGTTCGTAACTAGTCTAATATGAAGCTGTTAGAAGTATTATTAATGCAAAAAAGTGATATTGTTTTCATTTTGATATGTTTTTTTTGAATAACTAATTTAACTGTTTAATGCCAAATTACTACACAATAGAACAGTGTACCAGTTGTAATGACAAATGATAAATTCTTTTGAGTTTCAAATTATAATAGGCAAACCTTTGAACGAGGCTGACTAATTGATAATATGTTTGCATCTGCAATCAAGCGTTTTGGAAGCATACGCAAACGAGTCAAAACCAATTCAAGTATTTGCTATTTACTCAATAATAAGAAATGTAGGACTGTCTGATAAATCTTTAATTCAGATGTTTTACATTAAAGACGTTTGCAATTTAGGAGATATGCAATCTTTTTTTCTATGTTTTTTCTAATGTAATAATCTTATTTGTTTAATTTTGTTCTGTAACATCCTTATTATGCAGGGAGACGAATTAATCCAGAAAATAAAATCAGGTGATGAAAAAGTGCTTCAGGAGTTTTATAAAAAATTCCGGAATCATTTTATATCCTACGCCTATAAAAGATACAAGCTCGATATTGAAATTCTTAAAGAAGTCTATCAGGATGCAGTGCTTGCATTTCGCAACAATATAGTGGACGAGAAATTAACTGTATTAACGTGCAAACCAAAAACATATTTATTTCAAATTGGTAATAACCTAATTGGAAAAGAGCTGCGGAAACGCAAATCTGAAGTGCCAATGCCCGATTATATTGAACGAACCTGCTACGATAAGGAGGCTGATTTATTTTCAAAAATGAATTTGACTGAAGTCCAAAGTATAATAAAAAAGGAAATGCAAAAACTTGGCGATAAGTGTTTTAAAATATTGCATCTCTTTTATTTTGAGAAAATGAGAATGGAAATGATTGCTGAGCAACTGAATTATGGTAGTGTTGACTCTGCAAAATCTACAAAGCATCAATGTTTTCAAAAACTTAAAAACTCGATTACAGAAAAGTATGATAAATCTACCTTTACTTTATAAGAAGTAGAGGTATAAATAGTGGATTTAGAAGAAATTGTGATATTTGCAATACCTAATGAATAAATTATCAGACATATACGAGCTTTTCGACAATTTTGAAAATAACAGATTGTCAAAAGCTGAAAAGGAAGAATTTCAAAAAAGACTTGAATCTGATGATAATTTCAGGATTGAATTCGAACAATATCATGATATTATTGTTGGAATCAAAGCCGCTTCAGAAGAAAAGCTGAGAGATGGCCTAAAAGAGCTGGATAAAAGCATTATTGACCCAGTAATTAGGTCAACTATATATTATGTATATAGAGTAGCGGCTACAATTGCAGTTCTTTTAATTGGTGCGGCAATAATATACCTAACTAAATATCAGGAATCTGATAGTGATTTATTAACTAATTCACCTGATGTGTTGATTGACGAAATTCAAAAGGATATTATTGACAGTTTAAAATCTAGTGATAATAGTCATATTAATCCAAATGATAATAATGAGGATTTATTACTTGCCATGAATCTGTTTGATGAATATTTCGAAAGCTATCCCAATAATTTGGTTCCTCAAAGCAGGGGCGTTCCTACCGATAGTCTTGAACTAGCCATGTATTACTATCAGCTTGACGATTATAAGAATTGTTTAGTCATCCTAACTGATTTACTAATAAAAAATCCTGATAATAATGACTTGCTGTTTTATTCAGCAATTTGTTTAATGAATAACCTTGAATTTGAACAAGCTCTTTCTCATCTTAATAAGATGTCAAATTCAGGAACTGAAGTTTATAAAGATGAAATTAAATGGTATACTGCTTTAATATATCTTCGAACAACACACATTGATCAGGCACTTGATCTCCTGAATATACTGTCTTCGTATACTAATGATTATAAAAATAGTTCTGAAAGTATTGTTTTTGCCCTGTCAGATAAGAAAAAGTAATTTCTTATAAAAAGTTCTTTACCTTTTTAATTGCATGGGTATATATAGGAAGTATGTTAAAAAAAGTTCCTTTAAAAAACAGAATAACAAAGAGTTGTAATTCACGCTTATTCTTTGTTTAGAATATTATTTAATAAGATTCTATATAATAAACAATATTAATATAGGGCTTGCTGAGAAAGTCAGACTACACAACTTTTAAAATTTGAGAAGATTGAAATTTATTGAATCATTCTTTGAAAAATGAATTTGACCCTATATCTGTCCTTACAAAGGCAAATTCAGGCAATCTCCTGCTAAACAG
>JABINZ010000255.1 GCA_018698135.1 Bacteroidota bacterium | reverse complement strand
GCCCGACACGAATTGCTTGAGAAATCCTATGCAAAAAACTACCCCGAGAGTTTTGATCCGCATATCGATACTGATTATGTTTATACAGGAAAACATAAGCTAACGGATAAGTCGAAAGTTGAGGGGATGAATATTGGTCAACTGCTGCTGTCACCAACACGAACCTTTATGCCACTTATTGCACAAGTTGTGAGGGAGTTAGGCAGTGGAATTCATGGTATTGTTCATAATACAGGAGGAGGTCAAACTAAAATATTACATTTTGTAAATGATTTACATATTATAAAAGATAATCTTCTTGACATCCCACCAATTTTTCAACATATACAGGAACAATCAAGTGTCGATTGGAAGGAAATGTTTCAGGTTTTTAACATGGGACAGCGATTGGAATTTTATACATCTGCTGAAAATGCAGCGAAAATATTGGCCATCTCAAATGCTTTTAATATCAATGCAAAAGTAGTCGGGCGAGTAGAAAAAAGCAAGGGCAAAAGCCTTGCTATTGCCCACAATGGCAATAAATACAACTACTGATTTCTTTTTAAATTTCTTAATTTCTTTGTAAAATATCGCTTACATTTGCCACATGTTTTACTGTTATTTAAATAACAATTAATTCTTATTTAATGCCATTATTAGACTCAATAAAGGAAAATGCGAAGAAGCTGAATAAGCGAATTGTCCTACCTGAAAGTATGGAAGAAAGAACGCTTAAGGCAGCAAATATTTTAATCGAAGAAGGGATTTGTCAGGTCATTCTGATTGGAGATGAAAAGGCCATTTTGAATGAAGCCAGCAAGTATGGTTTAAAACATATCCAAAAGGCAACTATCGTAAATCCCGAAACCTATAGCAAAATGGATGTTTATGCTGATATTTTTGTTGAGATTAGAAAAAACAAGGGATTAACAAAAGATAAGGCAATTGAATTATTGAAAGATCCTCTCTATTTAGCAGTTATGCTTATTAAAGCTGGTGATGCAGATGGAGAAGTAGCTGGTGCAAATAATGCCACTGGAAATGTACTACGTCCTGCATTTCAGATAGTTAAAACTCAACCTGGTATTAGTGTTGTGTCAGGTGCTTTTCTCATGATGCTAAAGGACAAGCAATTTGGAGAAGATGGACTAATAGTTTTTGCGGATTGTGCAGTGCATCCAGATCCGGATGCAAAACAATTGGCTGAAATTGCAGTTTGTAGCGCTCAAACAGCACGAAATATTGCTAAAATTGAGCCTCGTGTTGCCATGCTAAGTTTTTCAACCAAAGGAAGCGCATCACATCCAATGGTCGACAAAGTGGTAGAAGCTACTGAACTCGCACGAGAAATGATGCCCGGATTAAAAATTGATGGTGAATTGCAAGCAGATGCCGCAATTATTGAAGCCATTGGGAAGAAAAAAGCACCGGATAGTGAAATAGCTGGCAAAGCCAATGTATTGGTTTTTCCAAATTTAGAAAGTGGAAATATTTCCTATAAACTGGTTCAAAGAATGGCTGGTGCAGAGGCAATTGGTCCTGTTTTACAAGGAATGGCAGCCCCTATAAATGACCTGTCAAGAGGATGTTCAGTTGATGACATTGTTAATTTAGTTGCTATTACTGCAAATCAGGCAGCTGGATTTTAAAATACAAAAACGAAGAAATTATGGCCGAAAGACTAGAAGATTATGCACTCGGTAAGCGAGCAACAAATACCAAGGGAACAATAAAGAAAGTTGGTTTAGTGGGAGGTGGTTCCATGGGACAGGAAATTGCCGTGGAAGTTAGTAAAGCAGGTATCGATGTCATTCTTATTGATTTGAATCCTGATCGTATTGAAGAAATCAAAGGGATGATAAGCAATTTGTTGGATATAAGAATCAATCGTTGGGGAATGACAACGGGAGATAAAAAAGCCATACTGTCGCGTATTCAATTTTCAACAGATTTTTGTGATTTAGTAGATAGCAATATTGTTATCGAATGTATTAATACCAAGAAATCGGTTAGTAATATCGAAAGCAGAAAAGAAGTTTTTAAGAGCATCGAAAAATGTGTTGGAGAGGATACCGTTATTGCTTCAAATGCATCAACTGTTTTAATTGCTGATTTAGCCATCGTGTTAAACCATCCTGAACGCTCTATAGGAATTCATTTCATTTCTCCAGCTTCATCAGTGGATATTATTGAGGTTAATAAGTGTGTTATTACAAATCAGGTAACCAGCGATATAATTGAGAAATTTGCGAAAGTAATCAAGAAAAAGATTATCCATGTAACTGCTTCACCTGGAAATATTTCTACCAGACTTATCATTCCGCTAATAAATGAAGCCTGTGAATTACTGATGGAAGGTGTTGGAACAGTTGAAGATATTGATAACACGCTGATGCTCGGCTTTGGCATGCAACTGGGACCCTTTGCTTTAGCAGATAAAATTGGTTTGGATAAGCTTTTAAAATGGATGGAAGGACTATATGATGAATTTGGTGATAAAAAGTATAAAACATCACCCATTATTAAACGAATGGTTCGGGCTAATTTAATGGGAAAACGCACCGGAGAAGGGTTCTATATTTATGAGAATGAAAAAAGACGCTCAAAAGCAGGCTCCATCATTAATCTTGGAAGAGAAATATAATAAGCGACATTAAACAAAAAAAATGAAAATATTAGTTCTGAACTGTGGAAGTTCTTCTATCAAGTACCAGTTTTTCAACATGCAAACCGAAGAGGTGTTAGCCAAAGGTGTTGTTGAAAAAATTGGTTTAAATGGTTCTTTTCTAAAGAATAAAAGATTTGATGGCGATAAGCTATTGTTGGAGGGTGAAATATTAGATCATCAAATTGGTATTGAATATATTGTTGGTGTACTAATCAGTGAAAAACATGGCTGTATCAAATCACTAGAAGAAATTGATGCTGTTGGACACCGAGTGGTGCATGGTGCGGAGAAGTTTAAAGCGAGTATCCGAATTACCATGGAAATGATCGAAAAAGTAGAACAGTGTTCCGACTTAGCTCCTTTACATAATCCGCCTAACTTAAAAGGTATTTATGCTATTGATGAATTATTACCCAATGTCATGCAAGTAGCAGTTTTTGATACCGCTTTTCATCAAACGATGGAACCTCATGCCTATATGTATGCTATTCCTTATAGTTTATACACCAAGTATGGAATAAGAAGATATGGCTTTCATGGAACCAGTCACCGATATGTTTCTCACCGATGTGGTGAAATCTTAGGTCAGGATGTTAAAGATCTAAAAATAATCTCATGTCACTTGGGCAATGGCGCTTCAATAGCAGCTATTCAAGGTGGTGTGTCAGTCGATACGAGTATGGGTTTAACTCCAGTAGAAGGTTTGATAATGGGAACACGCTGTGGAGACTTGGATTTGGGTGCTTTCACCTATATCATGGATAAAGAGGAAATTGGACTTTCAGCAGCCAATACACTTATTAATAAACACAGTGGAATGCTTGGTGTATCAGGAATTTCATCCGATATGCGCGATATTGAAAATGCTGTTGAAGAAGGCAATGAAAGAGCAAAGTTAGCCATGGATATGTATCAATATCGGGTGAAGAAATATATTGGAGCCTATGCTGCTGCTATGAATGGAGTTGATGTAATTATTTTTACTGGTGGAATAGGTGAAAATGATATCAATACCAGGGGTGCAATTTGTTTAGGCCTTGAATTCTTAGGAACCTCGCTTGATATGGATAAACATAGTGAGCTTAGAGGAAAAGAAGCCATTATTAGCAGTGATGATTCGAAAGTTAAATTAATGGTTATTCCTACGAATGAAGAGTTGGTAATTGCACGAGATACAATGGAAATTAAAAAAAATAGTATTCAATAATAATCTTACTTCAGTTTCATTTATTTCTTTTTTGTATTCCTGTCGTTTGTAAGATGATCTGGCTAATATTTTGTATTTTTGAATAAAAGCCATCAAAACTTAACATGATTAAGATACTTATTGCGGATGATCATCCAATCATACGTAAGGGTTTAATACAAATTCTTCAATGGGAGGGTGAATACCAAACTTCAGAAGTAGAGAGCGGTGAAAAGGTTCTTGAAAAATTATTTGAAGAACAATTTGACTTATTATTGCTTGATATTAATTTGCCAGGCATCAATGGCTTGGAAGTGCTTAAAACAGTCAAACAAAGCAATCCCACACTTGCCGTTTTGGTTTTAAGTATTCATCCCGAGGATCAATATGCGATCCGTGCATTAAAGGGAGGAGCATCCGGATATTTATGTAAAGAAAGTGCACCGGAAGAATTAGTTAAAGCAATCAAAAAAATTCTGGAAGGCGGACGATATATAAGTAACAAACTAGCTGATCAATTAGCCGATAATTTATTCGAATCAAAAACTTTTCAATTGCATGAAGACTTATCTGATCGTGAATTAGACGTTATGTGTCGGATTGCTAAAGGCCATTCATTAACCAAAATAGCTGAAGATATGGTGTTAAGCATCAAAACAATTAGTACCTATCGAGCCAGAATATTGGAAAAAATGCATTTTGATAATAATGCTGAAATGACTGCTTACTCCATAAAAAACAACTTGATTAGTTCTGTTTAATCTCCCCTAAATCAATTAACATTTCTTCAGCCAGCCATGCTGTTAATGAATCGGCTCCATTTCGTTTTAAATGGTTTTGATCCGACCAATAGTTATGGTCACTCATAAAATAGGTTGGCGGGTACAAAATTGTTCCATTTGCTTTATAAAAATCAAGATATTGAATTAATTCACCTGTAAATCCAAATGAAGGAAGATATAAGAAATACACTTGACAATCATTTTCATGAGCAAGCTGAACGATCTTTTCCAAATAGTGTTTTGAAAGTCTATTGATATTATTGATCAATTTTTTATGCTGCAATTTTTTTAATTTATTGGTATAAAAATACGTAAGATAAACAGAATCAGCATTTCGGTAATTGGGGCCAAAGCCATATTTAGGACCATGATAGCTTAAGTCTGTCGAATTGCCCCAAAGTAAATAATCATATCTACTTTTTATGCCATTGAAAATATCCTTCGTATAGTTCTTGTTATTCAGGATAGGAGCTAATAATATATCTTTCGCATCGGCAATTACTCCATAGCTTATATGTCCATTTGGATCTTCATTTTCACGAATTTCAATTACAATAGCCTTTGGCTTTTTGTGTTTGAATAACTCTTTGACAATACTATGCTGAAGATTTCGTCCTGTACCGCAAAATGAGATATTTGCAGTGGTTATTTCTTTTTTATACTCATGTTCGTATAATATGCGAATTAGCAGATCATTTACACCACAATGTGTTTTGGATGATCCGATGAATACGATATCAAGTTTTGTCGTATCCTCAACTATTCTGTGGTAGGCATATTCAATCGAACAACCTCCAGTTATTTTGTGGTATGCAAATTTCTTATCATAAGGCAAGAATAGGATCAACATCAGAACCACTATGAATGGAATGATAAATAGGACTATTTTTTTATAGAGTTTCTGCATGATTAAAACTGAAAATAAATAAACTCCTGATTTATTTCAAAAGCACCAAAAACAAGTATCCAAGTCAGTATTAGTATATAAATCAGCCATCTGAATCCTCTTTTTAAAGGATTTAAAAGATGGTCAATCGATTTGGAACCAAGAAGTAATTCAATGATAAAAAAGAGGACTAATGAAGGAAAAATATAGAACATATCCTTTCCCGAACTAAACAAAGCCTGAAAAGAGGATGAAATTGATTGAATTTCAAATCTTGTAAAAATTGAAGAAATAATTTCTCTTGCTTGACTCAGACTGGATGCTCGAAAAAATACCCAAGCTATATTTACGATCACAAATGTTATAATTATCCTGATTATTTTGGGTATTGTAACTTTTGGAATTAAAGTTTTTAAGAATTTTTCAATCATATAAAAAGAACCATGAATAGCTCCCCAGATAATGAAAGTTATATTAGCTCCATGCCATAATCCAGAAATAACAAATGTTATAAAGATGTTAAAAGCCCATCTTTTTTGAGTTACTTTATTTCCACCAAGACCAATATATACATAATCCCTAAACCAAGTGGATAATGAAATATGCCAACGGGTCCAAAACTCTTTTATCGAAGCGGAAAAATAAGGTGTCCGGAAATTCAGCATTAAATTAATGCCAAACAAACGGGCTGTGCCAATGGCAATATCTGAATACCCACTGAAATCGCAATAAATTTGAAATGCGAAGAAAACAGTAGCCAATGCAGCCTGAAACCCATTAAAGCTAGCAGGATCATTGTAAACCATTTCTACATATGTAGCTAAATTGTCAGCTATAACTACTTTTTTGAAAAATCCGTAGAGTATTAATCGAAGTCCAGAAACTGCCTGTTCATATCCGATTTCCCTTTTCTTTAGAAATTGGGGGATGAGATTTGATGCCCTTTCAATAGGGCCAGCCACCAATTGAGGAAAAAAGGCTACAAAAGTGAAAAAAGCAATCGCATCCTTAGTGGGTTCCAGCCTTTTTCGATAAATATCGATGGTGTAGCTAAGTGTTTGAAAAGTGTAGAAACTAATTCCAACAGGCAAAATAATTTTTAGCGTCACAGCATTAATATGAATCCCTAGTTGATTAAAGCTATATACCAGAGAATCAGCAAAGAAATTGAAATACTTGAAAAAACCTAAAATACCAAGATTAATTAGAAGACTTAAAATTAGAAATAACCTTTTTCGCTGGATTGTCTGAGATTTAAAAATTTCCTGCCCTAAAATATAATCCGTGATTGAACTAAGGATTATCAGTCCCAGAAAGCGCCAATCCCACCATCCATAAAATACGTAGCTAGCTAATAAAAGTAAAACATTTTGAATGCGAAGGTTGTTTTTGAAAACATGCCAGTACAATAGGAAGACTATTGGGAAAAACACAAGGAATTCAAGAGAATTAAATAGCATTTATTTATATTCTGAATTTGATTAGTCTACGAAATTAGAAATTATTATCATTCTACAATAGCTCATACTACTTAGTTTGATAAAAAAGATTTTCCTCTTCAATCAGAGAATAGCTAAATCGTTCTTCGCTGATGTTCATTTTGATAATATCAATGCAAATAAGATTACAAAGTATATTTTCGACTACATGCTTGGGTAGTTTAACTGTTTTTTGCACCTGACTAAAACTCATTTCTGCATTTTCCTCTAAAGCTTTCAGAAGCAGTTCTTCGCGTTTTCGATATTTAAGGTAAATTCCTCTTTGTCTTTGTTCTCTTTCCCAAACTTTTAATAATACCTTGTTTGCCAGAATATTATTATCATTAACACGGATGTAGGCAAGCCATTTATTGCTCTCATTCTGTGCAAAATGAGGTTTTGTTTCGGAAGGTGAAATTTTAACCTCCAAAACACTTTTGTGATCAACTCTCCAAACTTTTGTTTCCAGTATAATTTCTGGCTTGGCATAAAAGTTTGCAGCAGCCTCTAGCATATACACTTCTTCTTCTGATACTATTCCAGCAATACTGCCATTATCTCGTACACCAACCAATAATGTGCCTCCAGAAGTGTTGGCAAATGCGACAAGGGATTTTGCAATTTTTCTTGAATCACTGATATTATGCTTGAAATCCAAGGTTAAACTTTCTCCCATTTCAATAAGTGAAGCTATATAGGGAGTTTGTTTCATTGTCTGGATCTGGCTAGAGTGGATAGAAATCTATTAGTGAATCCACTTTTTCTTTTGAATTTTGTCTTTGATCTGTTCCTCCTTTCGAGCCATTATGAATAGTAAATCAGATAAGCGATTTACATATTGAATGAGATTTTCTGGAATAGATTCATTTTGTTGAATGCCAATAATGACCCTTTCAGCACGTCTGGCAATAGTTCTACAAATATCTAGTTTTGCAGATGAAAGCGTGCTGCCAGGAATAACAAAACCTGTTAATTTGACTTCTTTTTCAAACAGATGTACCCAATTGGTAATTGTTTCAACATCATCTTCCTCAATGGGCTCAACAAATAGTTTGTCTTTGGATGCGAGTTGACCTGCAACGCGGAATAAATCATTTTGAATAATTTCGATTTGTTCGAAAATAGTCTTTGTTTCAACATAATGTTTGGCTTCTCCTAAAAATGAATTCAATTCATCAATGGTTCCATATGCCTCAACTCTTTCATTGTTTTTCCAAACTCTTTCTCCCGACCAAAGACCTGTTTTGCCTTTATCACCGCTTTTCGTTGAAATACTCATATCACAGAATTTTTGACTATTTAATTGCCTTCAAGTGAAGATATTAAATGCAAGTTACGGAAATCTAAAATCTAATTGAAGAGACAGGAATCAGAAATTCCTAATTCCTAATAGCTGGTGTGTATCTTAATTGTATCAGGGCTTATGCTAATAACCCTTAATTCGAAACTTATTTCGCCACCCCAAAATTCGGTATCTATCGTAAAAACACTATCAGATGTCCTCTTCCATTTTCCATCATACATTTTATAAGTAATTGGAGGGGTGCCACATCCACCTGCATTTTTATTTTCCTTAAACGTTCCATTATTCTCAAAAGTAAATCCATATGCATCATTTTTGAGCTTGTTGGAAGCGGATAAAATCTGTAAAGAATCTGAATAGTAAGCATGCATCCAGCTACCTTCTATACTTTCATTTAGTGCAGGATCTAATCCTATTAAAAGGTCTTTTTTTGAACAAGATGCTAGTAAAATGCTGAATATGCAAAGGGTAAATAAATATCTCATGGATTTGTTTTGCTATGAGATGTTTATCTGGGCTTTTTGGTTGCTTAAATTTTGTGCAATATTTTTAGAATCATAATACTCATTTTCTAACATAAACACAATGAAACAACAATGAGAATAAATAAGAGAAGTAGAAAGTACTTTTTCATAATAATGCGATTTCCTGTATGACGGCCATCGACCCAAAATTGTTACATTCAGTGGTAGTGCGACTTGAAGTAACTCAAATACTAAATGAAGCAAAATGAAAAATGATAAAGCAAAATATGATTAGCTCGAACTACTTTTTTATAATTGAAAACAGTTTCCTGAATGATAAAACAACTTATATTCAGTGGTAGTGCGACTTGAAGTCGGCCTACCACTAAAATGCAGCAAATATTTAATAACTTTGATAAATTCTTTTCACATGGATCATGAAATAGGTCAGTTATATCATATTTACAATCGAGGTAACAATCAAGGATTAATATTCTTCACAGATGAAAATTATAAATATTTCATTCGAAAAATTATTAAGTACATTAAACCATCTGTAGATATATTATCGTTTTGTCTAATGCCAAATCATTTTCATTTGTTGATCCATATTCCTGAAAACTATGTTCACAGTAAGTTTTCAAATCAATTAAGGACATGTTTAACTTCGTATACAAGAGCTATTAATATACAGGAAAAAAGAACTGGATCATTATTTCAACAACATACAAAATCAAAACAGCTGGAGTTAGAGAATGGCAACTCAGATTTAGCATTTATTTGCTTTAACTATATCCATCAAAATCCTCTAAAAGCTAAATTGGTAATAAAAATGGAGAACTGGCTATATAGTTCATTTAACCATTTTCTGAATAATGACTCAAGTGTAGTTAATATAAAGCTGGCTCAAGATTTAATAAACCTACCTGATGATCGAAATTTATTTTACAAGGAAACTTATGAATCAATTGAGGAGGAATTATTTAACGAACTTTTTTGATTTATGCAGTGGTTTAAAGATTTAAATTCGACCTACCCAATCTAAGATTTCATACTGACAAAGGCTAGTAAAATACCTAGAACTATGCTATATATCGCAGCTACTAAAATCCTGTATTCATCGGGTAATAGAAAATTTAGGGTTTGAGCAGGTATCCAAAAAAATGGAATTGCTCTTGTAAAGGTAAAATTCCATTGAATTCGCCAATTTAGATTCGCCATTCGTTCACCAAACTTCATGGGGCTGAAAAAGCCTTTCAAGCTACCACCAGTATCTCTAATATGTTCATCGGTGATTTTGTGCGTAACCATCAGCATGGGTGCATAAAATAGATTTAAAGTAGCTCCAATGGTAAACGTAACAAATACTTTCAATAGCGAAAGAGGTTGTAGTAGAATATCTGTTGGTATATTCATCCCCATATTGATCAACATAGCTGGCGCTCCGTGTGCAAAAATGTCGAAGGCCATTTTCAAGCTTATACCTAAAAATCCCCAAACAAGTGCTCTTGGAAGCAATCCAAATCCTTTCTCATGATACACGCCCTTTAGTATTCTTAATCCCAACATTTCACCAAAAGGTGCTAAAAGGAAAAACTTTATGAAAGCCATGATATAGGGGTGATGTGTATTAAAATCCCAATAAAAGCTAGTGAGTGGTTTGAAAATGAAAAAAGGAGTGAAGAAAACGATCACTCCAAACAAACAAATTGCATCTGCTCTATTCATGGACGCTAGTGGAATTTATTCTTGCGGTTTTCCAAAGAAGCTAAAAATTGGGCAGATTGCCAAGGAAGCTAACATCCCAATAGTTCCAGCTTGTGGTGATGCCATCTTTTCAACAACACCGGGAATTCCAATGGCCAAAACCAGGACTACACTAAGTCCACCAATCATGGATGCAATTGCTCCTGTTTTATTAACTTTTTTACTAAAAAGCCCCCAAATAAATGGTCCTAAAAAAGTGGCTCCTAAAGCGCCCCATGATATACCTAAAATAGCAACAATTGTATCAGGTGGGTTGATGGCTATTCCAGCTGAAATGATAACAAAAACTGCACTGCCAACTCTCATCAGCGTGGTTAAGTTTTTGTCGGAAACATTTTTATTAATAAATCCATTGTAAAAATCCTTAACCATGGAAGAACTGGATACCAAAATCAAAGATGCCAGAGTTGACATAGAGGCTGAGAGCAATAATATCAAAATAATGACCATGAAATTTTCTGGAATGACATCATTGAGTAAAACAGGCATAAAAGCATCAAAATCCAGTGTGCCATCAACTCTCAATGGAGGGTTTTTCAAGAACACTCTGGTGGTTGATCCAATAAAATAAGCGACAAATCCTATTAGTAAGGCGAATAGGGTAGAGCCAATCATGCCAATTCTTACTGATCTTTTATCTTTTATTGCATAAAATTTTTGAATTAACTGAGGCATGGCAAATGGAGCAACGCTGGTTAAAAAAACCAATGATAAAAGAGGCCACCAGCCCGGAGGGCCAATTGCTTGCGTTAGTTTAGGATTTATTGATTTCAGATCTGCTACAATGTTTGAATAGCCGTTTCCTTCCCGTAGAGTAAAGAAAATCATTATGCCAACACCAATGATCATGATAAATCCAAATATTGTGTCAATAATAGCCATTGATTTATAACCACCCAAAACCAAATAAATGATCGTAAAAACAGCGATGAAAACGACTACATGCCAATATTCAATACCTGTAAATGAATATTCAAAAAGCTTTGATAAGCCAATAAACACAGCAGAGGAATAGGGGATTAGAAAGACAAAAATGGCAATAGATGCTATTAACTTTAAAAATGGACTTTTATATCTATTTTCTAGGAATTCACTCAAAGTTGAAATTTTCATTTCAATTGAAATTTTCTTGATTTTCCAACCAAGAACAGCCCATACACCAAGAACGCCTATCATTCCATTGAAAAGTGCTATCCACATGCCCGATAAACCAAAACCCCAACCAACTTTACCGGCAAACCCGATGAAGACTACTGCTGAGAAATAGGCTGTTCCATATGAGAAAGCAGTCATCCATGGACCAACATTTCCACCACCCATAAGAAAATCCTTAAACGATTTCGTTTTTCTCATGCCAATGATCCCCACAATAATAATCATGAGGGCATACAATGCAATTACTATAATTTTAACTACCATGTTTTTTGTTTAAAGTATAAGGGTAAACTGAAGTTGAAATTGTTGCCTTCGCCTCAGCTTACTCCTTTTCAATCCTTATTCTGGCATCTACTGCAACAACTTTGTCAGTTTTGCCCAATAAGGGATTTAAATCCATTTCAAAAATTTCTGGTGCAATTTTAACCAATACAGAAACTCGTTGTACAATTTCTCTGAAAAGACTTTCATTAACTCCTTCCTGACCACGTACTCCTTCAATTATTTTGTAGCTTTTTAAATTCTTGATCATCCAATCAGCTTCCTGATCAGAAATAGGAGCCAAGCCAGCATTTACATCTTTCAATACTTCAATGAAAATACCACCCAGACCGCAAAGTACCATGTGCCCAAATTTTTCTTCTTTTTTAGCTCCAACAAATAATTCAGTTCCTGAAAGCATAGGTTGTAATAAAATAGCAGTCGTATCTGGAATCTGTATCATTCGTTCAAATTCCTTTCCAACAGTTTCTGCATTTTTAATATGTAGAACAACACCGCCTACATCCGACTTATGCACTGGTCCGATTACTTTCATGACGATAGGAAAGCCCAATTGATTGGCTTTTAAAATAGCTTCTTCTTTTGAGCTGGCAATAGCTTCTCCTGCTCTTGGAATTCCTGAGGCATCTAATATTTCTTGAACTTGTTCTGGCATCAAATAACCATTCTCAGCTTTATCAATAATATGTCTGATTTTTACCTGATCAACTGCTGGTAATTCAATATTTTCTGACTCTGTCGGTGGATTATTGTAGACTTTACACAGTGCATTTCCGAAGGTTACCTCATCTGGAAAATTGATCCTACCTTTCGCTAAAAATTGTTCAATTTCATCTTTCACATTAATGATAGATGGTAGCAAAGGATAAATAGGTTTTTTGGATGTTTTCATCTTTTCATCTAAAAGATCGTAAACATCATACACGGGTACTAAACCCGGACTACCAAATATGACGGCCATCGCATCAATATGGTCGAAGTCGTTATTGCATGCATCAATAATATCTCCTAATTGTTCGGCAGTTCCCGTTGCTAAAAAATCAATGGGATTAGCAACTGATGAACCCGGTAGAAGCTTTTCTAACAAAATATCTGCTTCTGCACCTTCAATTGCAGGGATTTCCAAACCCCCTTTTGACAAGGAGTCAGTAAGCATAACAGCTGGTCCTCCAGCATGTGTAATAATTGCTATATTTTTTCCAATTAACTCTGGATGCATAAAAATAGATGCAACTGTTGCTAATTCTTCACGGCCATGAACTCTGACAATACCAGCTTTTCTGAACAAAGCATCAACGGCTACATCCGAGCTAGCCAATGCACCCGTGTGAGAAGAGGCAGCCCGGCTACCTGCTTCAGAGCTTCCTGATTTGATGGCAGCAATCTTACACCCTTTACGTATTAATGAAGACGCATGCTTGAGTAGCATTTGTGGTTTATTAACACTCTCTACATACAGTAGTTTTACTTTCGAAGAAGATTCAGCATCAAATGTTTCATCCAAATATTGGAGGATATCTTCAACGCCAATTTGAGCTGAGTTTCCAACTGAATAAACACTTGAAAATGTAATGCCTTTTGAAATTGCAGCTTCCATGATGAAAACAGCTGTAGCTCCTGATCCAGAAATAAAATCAATCCCTTGCGGATCAATAAGGGGTATGGGAGTTGTGAAAATAGACGTATGATATTGATTGAACAAACCGACACAATTTGGACCTATTAAACTACCACCTACCGAATCAATAATGTCCACGATTGCTTTTTCGCGTTTAGCTCCTTGTTCATTCTCTTCACTAAATCCAGCTGATAAAATTACAAATGCACGGGTTCCTTTTTCCCTTGCTAATATCTTTACGGTTTCTTCGCAGTCTTTTGCAGCTATGGATATGATGGCTAAATCAGCCTGTGGAAGATCGTTTACACTTTTAAAACATTTTATGCCCTGTATCTCATCCTTTTTAGGATTTACCGTGAAAAGTTCGCCAGAATAGTTGTGATCCAAAAGATTCTTCAAAACCTTACCACCCGGTTTTTTTACATTATTTGATGCTCCAACAACTACAATACTTGCAGGATTAATCAAGCTTGGATGTATCATTTATCTATTTGTGTTTTTTAAATCGTATTTTATAAGTGTAGCTAAAATAGAAATTCTTACTGAATTCCAATTGCTTATAGAAGAATGTAGCTGAAATTATTTTTTGGTGTTTAACACGGCTAATTAATTAATATCAACAAATTCATGACATATATATATTCAAATATTGACAAATAGTAATAAGTTATATGTGAATATTTTTGTAAATTGGTAATTTAGGAAATTTTAGTAAATTTCTTAAAAACCATACTTAAGCGGCTGTTTGTTAGATAACAGCACTATTATTGGAATAAATAATTAAAATAATTAATTATTAAAAAAGAAAGTTTGAGTAAGAAAAAAGAGAACAAAAAAAACACACGAAGAGAATTTCTTCAACAAAGTGCCTTACTAGCTGCTGCAACAACATCTGCTGGTTTTTTGCTGAACGCATGTAAAAATGAAGAAGCAAGTTCTGGCGAAAAAGTGAATGTATTAACGCAAGACGGAGCTGTTGTAGAAGTGAATAAGAGTCAACTGAAAGCTTGTCCTCAAGGTGCAAATCGGAAAGAATCAAGAAAGGGTATAGCAGGAAGGAAATTTGTCATGCTTATCGATCTTTCAAAATGTAAGAATGCAAGAAAATGTGTTGAAAGTTGTCAGGAAATGCATCACTTGCCTACTCACATGGAGTATTTGAAAGTGTATTTGATGAAAGATTCAAAAAATACAGCTGCTTATTGGATGCCAAAGCCTTGCTTTCATTGCGACAACCCACCTTGTGTCAGTCTCTGTCCGGTGGGAGCCACTTTTAAACGTTCGGATGGTATTGTATTAATTGATAATAAAATTTGCATTGGTTGTAAATTTTGTATGACTGGTTGCCCCTATTCTGCCAGAATCTTTAATTGGGCAAAACATGATAGTGCAAATGATGGTGCCGAATATTCACCTGAAACGGGTCATCCTCGCGTGCATGGAACAGTTAGTAAATGTGATTTCTGTCCTGAAATGGCTCGAAAAGGAGTATTGCCTTCTTGTGTTACTGCTTGTCCCAATGGTGTTATTTATTATGGAGATTTTAATGAAGACGCTGTTTCAAATGGCGAAGAAGTAGTCAGATTTAGTGAAATGATAAAAAATAAGGGTGGTTATCAGTATGCCGATGAATTAGGAACCGAACCCAGTGTATATTATCTACCTCCTGTAGATCGGATTTTTCCTGTTGAAAATGGATTAGACAATATACCTGATGGAATCGATATTTCCATTGATGCATAGAATTTTATTTTAGCAATATGGCTTTATGAAAGACAAAGTAAAAGATTTTTATAACCTATTAAGTTTTGCCAGACAATTAGATTCACGTGGTTTATTTGGTTATGTGTGGATGTTTATATTGGTTTGTATTATTCTATTGGGATTTGTGGCCTTAATCATGCAAATTATTCATGGACATGAAATAACCGGCATGCGCGACCACGTTGTGTGGGGCATTTATATCTCAAATTTTGTGTTCTTTATGGGAGTTAGTTATGCCGGTGGAATTTTTTCTGGTTTATTGGTTTTGTTCCGCGTTAGCTGGAGAGCCCCTATTGTTCGAATCACTCAGCTTGTATCGGTAACCTGCGGTTTAATTGGTCCTCTCTATATTCTTCTTTGTCTGGGTCGAATTGATAGAGTTTATCTATTACTCATTCATGGAAGAATTCCTTCGCCTATTATTTGGGATATTTTTGTCATGATCACTTATTTAGTTGGCAATATTGCGTTCTTGTATTTATTGCTTGTTCCTGATTTAGCTTATTTACGAGATTCAAATGAATTACGATTACCAAATTGGAGAATTAAAGTGTACCGTTTCTTGTCAATTAATTATAAGAACACTGAAAAACAGCAAAAAGATTTACGAATTGCTCTGAAAACTTTGGCTGCGATTCTTATCCCAATTTCAGTCTTTCTGACAACCATTTTGTCCTGGATATTTGGCATGACGCTTAGACCCGGTTGGAATAGTACCATATTCGGACCCTATTTCGTTTTTGCAGCTTTGTATTCAGGAATTGCCGTTGTTATCCTGCTTATGTGGGTATTTCGGAAGCGTTATAATTTGAAAGAATACATTACCGACATGCATTTTAGGTATGTTGGTATTGCTTTAGTTGTTATTGCATTTGTCTATGCATATTTTAATTTTAATGAATATTTCTCCATGTGGTATAGTTTCAAAAAATGGGATGCGCAATTGATAAAACGCTTATTGGACTTTAAGCAGTATGGTTGGTTGTTTTTGTTTACTAATATCATAGGAATTATCATTCCTATATTAATTGTAGGAATAAAAAAATTGCAATCAATCTCCAGTATTGGTATTGCTTCTATCATCATATTGGTTGGCATGTGGGTCAAACGCTATATCAGTATAATACCAACTCTTGAAACTCCCTTGTTTCCAATTCAAGATGCACGTCCTGAATATGTACATTATTCTGCCACATGGGTTGAATGGATTTTAACGCTATCAGGATTGGCTCTTTTTCTATTTTTAGTGACTGTTGTAACTAAGTTAATCCCCATTGTTCAGCTCACTGAATCAATTTTAAATAAACCTGCAAAGAAGCTGGAAAAGAAACAAGATTAATGCTATGAATTACAAGATTATTAAAAAAATAATGAAGGTTTTCGGTGCTTGTATTTCAGTACTATTGTTTCTGATACCTTCAGCATTTGTATTTGCTGAAGATTCGTTTTCCAGTAAAAAAGATACTAACTATCAAGCGGTTGAATTATCATTGGAAATATCATTTGAAGTAATTGAGAATCAAAAATCAATCATTATACGGGCAAAAGAAAAGTTTGATGATCAATGGATTTTGATATCTGATCTGGTGGAATGTAGTCTTAGCAGTCCAACTTTATTTGGTGATTTGCTCATTGAAAATGTTCATTTGTCCGATGGGATAGCTTATGTTGATTTTCCAGAAAACCTTCCGGGTGATGAAAATGGATTACTGATTTTTAATGCAAGGATATTGGATAATGAAAAATATGCAAACATATCTGCTGTAAACAGTATTGACTGGGGTGAAAAAACCAAATTAGAATTAGAAGCTCATGGCAAACTTTGGACAACTGATCCACCTACCTGGATGCTAATTGCTTTTGTTACATTTCTATTTAGTGTTTGGACTTCCTATATTTTTGTCTTCATTAAAGTATGGCGCGTGAGAAAAACTGGTAAACAATTAAATTCCTAAAGTATGGAATTACACCAGGTTATTGACGAAGCAATTAAGGATTTACCAACAAATCCTAAACCTGAATTGGGTATCATTCTGGTAACAGGTGCAACTGGTTACATTGGTGGGCGTTTGGTCCCAGTGCTTTTGGATAGGGGATATCAGGTGCGTGTAATGGTCAGGGTAATTTCTCCAGAACATATAGAAAGATGGCCGGGTGCTGAAATTGTTCAGGCCGATGCCATAGATATCGATCAGCTTAAGAAGGCATTAAAAGGAGTACATACAGCTTTTTACCTGATTCATTCTTTGTTATTAGGAAAAATGGCATTTGAAATGTTTGATATTAGAGCCGCAGAGAATTTTAGAGATGCAGCTGCAGAAATGGAGATTAAGCGCATTATTTATCTGACCGGACTGGGTAAAAAAGAAGCGAATCTGTCACATCATTTAGATAGTAGAATGAAGGTGGCTGAAGAGTTGATGTTAGGAAAAGTTCCTGTTATTTCATTACGGGCTGCTATTATCATTGGTCCTGGGAGTGCATCTTACGAAATTGTTAAGAATCTGGTGTTAAACTCCCCTGTTTTTTTAATTCCCTATTGGGCAAAAACAAAAAGTCAACCTATTGCTATTGAAGATGTTATGAAGTATCTGGTTGGTGTGCTGGAAGTAGAGGAATATGAACATAAATACTATGATATTGGAGGAGGAGATATATTAACATATGAAATGATGCTGAAAGAACTGGCATCAATATTAGGGAAAAGAAGGTTGTTTCTTCCTTCTTTTTTTTCAAATGCTACTTTATATGGATACTTTGCCAGTTTGTTAACTCCGGTACCTGCCCCAATTACTTTATGCCTCATGGAAGGCTGTAAAAATGAAGTAGTTTGTCAAAGCGAGGACATAAAGAAAATATTGAATTTTAAGCCATTGACCTATAAAGAGGCTGTTTTACAAGCCATGACTCGAGAAGAGCAAGATAAAATTTATACTCGTTGGTCGGATGCCTATCCCCCAGCTCATGATCTTGCATTGAAATTGACAGAGCTTTCAAAACCTGCACGATACCAAGCTATTTATTCTTTAAAAACAAAAAACAGAGATTCTGATTTATTTGATTCTTTTTGTAGAATTGGGGGAAAAGAGGGTTGGTTTAATACTAACTGGATGTGGAGGCTAAGAGGCATGTTTGATCGTGTGTTAATGGGTATCGGTACATCTCGTGGTCGAAGAAGTTCATCAAGTATTAGAATTAATGATGTCATTGATTTTTGGCGAGTTGAAGATTTAAGAGAAGATCGGCTGTTATTGCTTCGGGCTGAAATGAAATTACCCGGAAAAGCCTGGTTGAAATTCTGTGTCGATCCAGAGGGAGAATACAACAAACTAACTGTGCATGCATATTTTCAACCGAATGGTTGGAGAGGACATATATATTGGTATAATTTTTTGCCTTTTCACGTGATTATTTTTAATAATCTGATTAAGCAAATAGATAAAAGGGCAAAGCACTAATACCAAGAGCGTTTAACATTTAAACAATTTAGGTATGCCACTTCAAATTAAGAGATTACTAATTGTTTTTGCAATTGTAATTGGACTATTCCTAGTTTTACGCCATTTTCTTATTCCAGAATCCTTTGGAGAAGAAGGTCATTATCGATTTTTAGCTATTGCCGAAAATGCTGCTTTGGAAGCAAAGTATCAGGGTGAGGAATCTTGCAAGGAATGTCATAATGATATTGTAGAATTAAAACTAGAAGGATTACATGATGTTATTTCATGTGAAAGTTGTCATGGTCCTGCTCATCTACACAACATCTCAGAGGAATCAGAAGATATTCTCAAACCTGGAGGTCGAGATTTTTGTGGTAAATGCCATTCACTAAATACTGCTCGGTCGGATGATTATGTTTTGCAAATTGACATTGAAGAACATAACAAAGGAAAAAACTGTGTTAAATGTCATAATCCACATGAACCATGGCAATAATAAACAACAAAAGTCCTGAAAAGGATAGACGAAAATTTATCAAGACTGCTGGTTTTATAACAGGAGGTATTGTTTTAACATCTGCATTAAAACCTTTCAAAATAATGGTTTTTGCGGCTAAAGAACCGGAAGGAGAAGGCCCTTGGTATGGAATCGGTATTGATATTGAAAAATGTATAGGATGTGGCAATTGCGCCAGTTCGTGCAAACAAGAAAATGATGTTCCTGAAGAACCATTCTATTTCAGATCATGGGTTGAAAAATATACCATAATGGAGAATGAAGAAGTGATTGTTCAGGCTCCCAATGGAGGGATAGATGGATTTGATCAAGATGTTGAAAATGAAGACATCATGAAATCATTTTTTGTTCCTAAGATGTGCAATCATTGTCATAAATCGCCCTGTGTTCAGGTTTGCCCAGTTGGGGCAACTTTCGACAGTCCTGATGGTGTGGTTTTAGTAGATCAGGAATATTGTATAGGCTGTAGATATTGTATTCAAGCCTGTCCTTATGGTTGTCGTTATATACATCCTGAAAAGAAAGTGGTGGATAAATGTACCTTATGTTATCATCGAATTGTCAAAGGATTACCTCCTGCTTGTATGGATGTTTGTCCAACTGGAGCTAGAATATTTGGGGATTTAAGAGACAAAAAGGGGGACTTACATAAATTTATTAAGAAACACAATTGTCATGTATTGAAATCGCATTTAAATACGGGTAGTAAATTATATTATAACGGTTTAAATCAGGAGGTACGCTAATATGGATCATGTAGCACATTTGTATGAAGCTCTTTCAAAAGTGGATGGTTTTATTTATCCAAATGAAATTGAGCTAAGTTGGTCGATACTTATTGTATTATACCCTTATATTACAGGATTGGTAGCTGGAGCTTTTATTTTGGCTTCGCTGAATCGAGTTTTTAATGTAAAAGCACTAAAACCAACTTATCACCTGTCTTTATTAACTGCTTTAGCTTTCTTGCTAATTGCAACTATGCCACTTATTAACCATTTGGGACATCCAGGCCGGTTTTATGAATTAATGATTACACCCAATCCAACTTCGGCCATGGCTATATTTGGTTTTGTTTATGTGTGGTATCTGATGGTTGTTCTTCTTCTTGAAATATGGTTTGATTATCGAAAGGATTTGGTGATCTGGTCAAATGAAAAGAAAGGAATAATGAAATGGGTTTATAAAATACTGACGCTGGGTGTGATGGATATTTCTCCTAAAGCTTTAAAATGGGATGAAAAACTGGGGTACATCATTACTGTAATTGGTATTCCTTCTGCCTTCCTTTTGCATGGATATGTCGGCTTTATTTTTGGTTCGGTGAAAGCAAATCCTTGGTGGTCGTCTGTCATGATGCCAGTCATATTCCTTTTTTCGGCTATGGTTTCTGGTATTGCTTTGGTTATGTTTGTCTATATGGTTGTAAATTATTTACGAAAGCAGAAAATCGACATGCTTTGTCTGGATACAATTGCGAAATACTTGTTTTACGTAATCATTTTGGATTTTACGCTGGAGGCATTAGATCAGATTCACCGAATTTATGAAGCAGAAGAGTCTTTTGAGATTATTTCCCTATTGGTATCAGGTAAGTTAAATTTCACCTTAATCATTATGCAGGTCTTTATAGGAATGATTATTCCATTATTAGCACTTGGTTTTATGCAGTTTTATAAACCCAAGGAGAATGTGCGAAAGTTCATTTATTTTATAATCAGCCTGCTCGTTTTAATTGGTATTTTTTTCATGCGCTGGAATGTTGTTATCGGAGGACAACTATTTTCAAAAAGTTTTTATGGCTTTACACATTTCAAATTACAGCTAATAGGATCAGAAGGCTTTTTGATGGGGCTTGTTTGGCTTATTGTTCCTTTCCTTATTTTGGCAGGATTACTTTGGCTATTGCCACCTTGGAAAAAATCACATACTGAGGAGAGTTCTAATTAAAATCAAATATAATTTGAATAGGCAGGTGTTCTAAGTAATTGGAAACCGAGGCTATATTTATAATGGATACTATCATCATTATACATACTGTTCTAGCAAGTCTTCCGAAAGGTGACTTGTGAGAAATAATAAAATGAAGACTTCAGTCTTTGTAGTATTGAATTAAATAATAATCGGGATATTTTTGTTCTTTGAAAATTCCAAGAAATGCTTTGCTAAACTCTTGGGGCAACTATTCCATCATGATTGTCAATTTTGTATGCATTACTCATATTCCTCTTTTACAATGTTAAAGTCAGGAGGCTTTATTTTATTAAATATTCCAAGAGGCGCTTCGCTAAACTCTTGAAACAACATTATAAACACTGTTCTCGCAAGTCTTCCGAAGGGTGACTTGTGAGAAATAATAAAATGAAGACTTCAGTCTTTGCAGTAGTGAATTAAATAAAAATCGGGAGATTTTTGTTCTTTGAAAGTTCCAAGAAATGCTTCGCTAAACTCTTGAAACAACTTTAACATACTGTTCTAGCAAGTCTTCCGAAGGGTGACTTGTGAGAAATAATAAAATGAAGACTTCAGTCTTTGTAGTATTGAATTAAATAAAAATCGGGATATTTTTGTTCATTGCAAGTTCCAAGAAATGCTTTGCTAAAATCTTGGGAAAATTATTCCATCAGCATTGTCAAATTTGTGTGGTATATTCATATTCCTCT
>JABINZ010000254.1 GCA_018698135.1 Bacteroidota bacterium | reverse complement strand
TACTAATCATTCGATCCGTATTTTCAGTTTAAATGGAAAAGAAGTATACCAAACACAAACAACCGATTTTTATACTAAAATAGATTTGAACCTAGCGATTGGCTATTATGTTGTTCAGGTAGAAAATGATGATAATTCCTACTCAAAAAAGGTAATTATCTGGTAGAGAGTTAGCTTGAGACGACAGGCTGGCTGAAATTTAATTTCGGTCAGCCTTTTTTTTGTCTTGTTCGGTTTATGAATGATTGTTCGTTACTGCACTTATAATGTAGAAATTGCCACAGATTTTCAGATTTATGGGGTTTCTGTCCTGTAGGGACAAAATGATTGTATAAAAATTAAATGATAGCATGAAAAGTCCTGTAGGGACGAAATATAGATGATGTTTTCATCTGTTTATAATTGTTTTAAAAGGTCATATGCCAGCCTGACTTCTGGCAGGGAACTCGCATATAGTCATTTCCTTATGCCTGCACACCGAAGTGTTTCAGCACACAGGTGTGTGTGTAAACTTAAACTCATGCTCGTTTCATAATATGATTCGAATATCCGCTATTGTACCTATGATGTAGAAATTGCCACAGATTTTCAGATTTATGGGATTTCTGTCCTGTAGGGACAAAATGATTGTAGAAAAATTAAATGATAGCATGAAAAGTCCTGTAGGGACGAAATATAGATGATGTTTTAATCTGTTTATAATTGTTTTTTAGTTGTCAGATGGAATTCGCATTATAATCATTTCCTTGTTTGTGGAAATTTTTACTCATGCTCGTTTCATATGTCTATAATTATTTTAAAAGGTCATATGCCAGCCTGACTTCTAGCAGGGAACTCGCATATAGTCATTTCCTTGTTTGTGTAAACTTAAACTCATGCTCGTTTCATAATATGATTCGAATATCCGCTATTGTACCTATGATGTGAAAATTACCACAGATTAACTGATTTGTTATCAGTAAACTATTGAAATATCTGTAAATCTGTGGCTTAAAGATGAATGGTATTACAGCAAATATGTTTGTGGTATAATAAAGGTAAACGTTTATTTTTCAAAAATATATTTTAAGGATTATTTAATCGATAATTTTGCTTGTACGACATCTATTCGCTTATGAAAATTTTAATTATTGAAGACGAGGTAAATCTGGCAAATTCAATTGAGGAATACCTGGAAGAAGAGGGACATATCTGCGAACTTGCCTACGACTTTAAGCAAGCTAAAGAAAAGATAGATTCTCATGCATATGAAAGTATAGTGGTGGATATCAATTTACCCGATGGTAGTGGACTCGATTTAATCAGCTATATCAAAGAAAAAAATATTTCAAACGGAATCATTATTATTTCAGCAAGAAACTCTTTGGAAAACAGAATTGAAGGATTAGAAATAGGAGCTGATAGCTACTTAACCAAGCCATTCCATTTATCTGAGCTCAATGCCCAGCTTAAATCTATAAACCGAAGAATTAATTTTAGTGGAAATAATGAAATAATTTTTAATGAGATCAGGCTATTACCGGATGAGTTTAAAGTTTTTATCCATGAAAAGGAATTGATTTTAACAAGCAAAGAGTACGATCTTTTACAGTTTTTTATCGCCAACAAAAATAAAGTCATTACAAAAACAGGCCTTGCCGAACACCTTTGGGGCGATTATATGGATTCAGCCGATTCATTTGACTTCATTTATACCCACATTAAAAACCTTCGAAAAAAACTGATTTCTGCTTCCTGCTCCGATTATATTAAAACTGTTTATCGTGTAGGTTATAAATTTGAGGCTGAAAAAGTATAAACATTTCACGATCCGGGAAAAACAAATCAATGAAACTTTTAACCAAAACCAGCTTAAATTTCCTTTCTATCTCTCTGTTTGTTTTCTTGGTTGGAATTTTCCTTTTCTACTTTCTTTTACGCGTTCAGGTTAATAAAAATATCAATGTTGAGCTTGATAAAAGAAAAAATAATATCATTGAATCAATTACTTCTGCGCACATTGGGAACGCACTTCCTCCTAATCAGAATGAAAGGATAGAATTAACAAAAATTACAAATGCAAGCTATCCAGACCTTTACTTTAGCGACACGGTAATCTTCGATCACAATGTAAGCAAATTCACACCCTATCGGCAATTGGGTTTTATAGCCACTGTTGGTGATGAAAAATTCTATATTCAGATTTTCAAATCCTTAGAAGAAACTGACAATCTCATTATACGAATATTTTTGATAATGACTATTTTGGTTATTCTAGTCATTCTTACATTACTGATAATGAATAATTTCACATCCCGATTTGCATGGAAAGTATTTTATGATACGATTGAAAAACTTAGTAGTTATGATGTAACCAACAAAACAGAACTTGCACTCAAACATTCAGATGTAAAAGAATTTGAAGATTTAAATCTGGCTGTACAACGAATGACAAACAAAATAGAGAACGATTACATTAATTTAAAGGAATTCACCGAAAATGCTTCACATGAAATCCAGACTCCACTGGCTATTATTAATTCAAAAATGGAGGTTTTACTCCAATCTGGGGATTTAAGTGACAAACAATTAAAATCTGTAGCCGACACTTATGATGCCTCTAATCGATTATCGAGGCTCAACAAAGCACTTTTATTGTTAACCAAAATTGAAAACAGACAATTTCCCGAATCAACGAGCGTAAGCCCAGAACTTATTATAAACAAGCAGTTAGAACTATTGGAGGATTTAATTCAATCGAAAAATATTACAATTGAAATTCATAAAACTGAAGATTGCATTTTACTCATAAATCCCTACTTAGCAGATATTCTATTTTCAAATCTGATAAAAAATGCCATCAGACATAATATTAACAAAGGAAAACTAATTATTGATATATCAAAAGACAGCTTAATCATTTCGAATACGGGGATTAATCAAGAACTTCAGGAAGAAAAGCTTTTCAAACGTTTTTACAAATCATCTGAATCATCTGAATCTCTAGGCTTGGGCCTTTCTATTGTGCAAAAAATAGCAGAAGTTTACCATTATAGCATTTCATATCAATACAACCAATCGTTGCATTCGATAGGCGTACATTTTAATACAACAGGAAAAACTTCTTCTGCAAACAAGTGATTGTCCACTAAAAAAAAATAATTGAATATCCACTAATGCACCTATGATGTAAAAATTGCCACAGATTTCCAGATTTGTTTTTTGGAGGCTAGTGAAATTTCTGAGAATCTGTGGCCTTAATATGAATGATATTACAATAAATATGTCGGTGGTAAAATAAAGGATATACGTTAAAATCAAAGCATTATTAAAGTTTATTCATATAGAATTTAGTTTTATTGGTTTTCTGTCCTGTAGGGACAAAATGACTGTAGTACATCAAATGGCATCATGAAAAGTCCTGTAGGGACGCAATATATATGATGTTTTCTAATATGATTTGAATATCCACTATTGCACCTATGATGTAAAAATTGCCACAGATTTCCAGATTTGTTTTTTGGAGGCTAGTGAAATTTCTGAGAATCTGTGGCCTTAATATGAATGATAATACAATAAAAATGTAAGTGGTAGAATAAAGATTAAACATTAATTTTTTTTCAACTTCAGATTATCTTCAGAATGTTTGCTCTAAAATTGTAGGTGTTTAGAGTTATATAATTTGTTCGAGAATAATAGATTGAAGAACCTCCATCATTTTTTAATCTAGAAAAAATCAAGAATCAAGTCCTTTTTCATGTCTTAAGGCCTTGGTTCTTTTTTTTTATACAATAATCAATTCTATACTGAATAAAAGTTGACTAGTCAATACGATGGGAATAAGTATCTTTGTTTATGCATAACAAACCAAACAAAATCTAATATGACTTTATTGGATATTAATCCGATTAATTTATATCCCATCGTTAAACACATACATAGCGTTATTAGTGTAACTTTTTTGATAGCAGCAGTATGGCTAATTTATCGATCAATTAAAGGCATTACTAAATCAATTTCTTATTCTCAACTCGACAAAATTCTTTCGTACGTCTTTTTGGTCAACATGTATCTACAACTGATTTTCGGATTGATTTTATTTACAAATTTCGGATCTTTTCAGGGCTTTAATTATATTGGAACCGGCAATGAGGAATTAGTGGTTTCCAAACGATTATGGCCAATTGAACACATTGTTTTGATGATATTTGCTCTTTTTATTGCTAACCTTGGGTTGATATTTTCCAGCAAATCAGGCACTGACAGGGATAAACACAGCAAAATTTTGCTTTACTACAGCATTTCCATGCTCCTCATTATAGTGTCGCTTGGCGCTATCTATTTGCTATAAAACAATTACACTAAATATAAATACGAAGAATGTTTATCTTGGTAAAAAACATAAACTTTGTGTAGACTTTGTTACACTTACTGCAATGATTTATAAAATTATTAAATTTGTGAAATGATCAATTTTGAAGCACTTTTTAAAGTCAGTTATGGCTTATATATTATTTGTTCCGGAGATCAAAATAACGGGAATGGATACATTGCAAATACTTTTTTTCAACTTACCTCTGAACCAGCCAAATTCGCTACTTCCTGCAATAAGGATAATTATTCAAGTGCATTTATTGAGGAAAATAAACACTTTTCAGTTTCAGTATTACATCAGCAAACTGCTCCTGAATTATTTGGACGATTTGGTTACAAAAGTGGTCGGGATGGAGACAAATTTTCCGGCTTAGATATCAAGTATGGAATAACCAACACCCCCATTGTTTTAAATGATTCGGTGGCCTACTTTGAGTTTAAATTGGTCGATAAAATAGATGTAGGCACACATTGGCTTTTCATCGGTGAACTTGTTGATGCACAAATTATCAAGAGCGATTTTGAACCAATTACCTATGAATATTATCGGAGCATTAAAAAAGGAATTGCTCCCAAAAATGCACCCACCTATATCGATAAATCAAAACTTGAAAAAAAGGTTCCATCAGGTGACAATAAAAAATTTAAATGCGTGGTCTGCAATCATATTTATGATGAAGGCAAAGAAAAAGTTAAATTCAACGATTTGGATAAACATTATGAATGTCCAATTTGCGGAGCAGAAAAAGAAGATTTTATAGAAATTTGAAAAAAATATCAAATATGACAAACACAATTAAAGGAAGTAGAACAGAGCAAAATTTACTCAAAGCATTTGCCGGAGAATCACAAGCAAGAAACCGATATGAATTCTTTGCAAAAGTGGCAAAAAAAGAAGGATACGAACAAATTGCTGCTATTTTCATGGAAACAGCAGCACAGGAAAAAGAACACGCCAAACGATTCTTTAAATTTTTGGAAGGAGGAATGGTCGAAATAACAGCTATGTTTCCTGCAGGAATAATTGGAACAACTACTGAAAACCTGAAAGCAGCAGCTGAAGGTGAAAACGAAGAATGGACCGATTTGTATCCAGCTTTTGCAGCAATTGCCAAAGAAGAAGGTTTTAAGGAGGTAGCTGCCGCTTTTAAAATGATTGCAAAAGTAGAAGCTGAGCATGAAAAAAGATACCTGAAACTTCTTCAAAATATTTCGGAAGACCGTGTATTTATGAAGGAAGGAAAAGTCTGGTGGAAGTGCATAAATTGTGGTTATATATATGAATCTGAAAAAGCTTTAGAAAATTGTCCAGCCTGCCTTCATCCAAAAGCCTATATGCAAGTTAAGGAAGATAATTATTAACACAGCTTTACCCCTTTCCCCTGTTTTGAAAGCTTAAATAATCTATTACCTTTCTTGAAAATGTGCTATTGTACCTAATGATGTGAAAATTGCCACAAATTTACAGATACGTTTTTTGAAGTCCAGTGAAATTTCTGTGAATTGGTAGCCTAAATATGATGGGTATTACGATTAATTCGTCAGTGGTTTAATACAGGATAAACGTTTTATTGTTTATTCATATAGATTTTAGTTTTATTGGTTTTCTGTCCTGTAGGGACGAAGTATGGATGATGTCTGTATTAAATAATTTTCCAAATAACTAAACGATATAATTTTATATCACCCCAAACGGGGTTTAGTTCGTGTTCCTTTGAAATTATAAAACTATTTAATCCCTACGGGATATTATTGATACAAAAAAAGCTTAAGGAACAGAATCGTTTATTTTAGGTTGAGAATAATTTTCATACTTAAATTGCGTTTAGTTCATATTCATCTATATCAGGTCTATGATTAATAAAAAACCATTACTTCAAGTTCTTATTGCTGCAATAATAATAACCACCCTCTTTCATAAACAAGCATTAGGGCTCAATCTACTTGTTTTCGAAATCATTTTCATTGTATGGTTGCTCATTACTAAACAATTTAAATCCTCAAGCTTTAGTCAAATTATTTGCGGACTGAGCCTGATAACCAGTTTGATTTTCTCAGTCATTTGCTATTCGGTCTTTGGCTATATCATTCATTTTATCTCCCTTATCCTTTTTATTGGCAGTTTAATATACCCAGAAGTAAAATCATTAATACATGCTTTTGTGCTAGGCCTAAATTCATTGCTACATGCTCAAATTCAATTTTTTGAGAAATTAGGAGGACAAGAAAAAAAAGGCACAAAACCACTTCGTATCTTCAGAAATTTGAGCATTTTTCTGGTGCCTATTGTGCTTATAATTGTTTTCATTTTTATTTATAAGGCCAGCAATCCTGTTTTTGAAAAAATGATTACCAAAGTAGGTGAAGCTATTTCAGATGCCTGGATTTATGTGTTTCAAGACTTCGATTTTTTAATTCTATTGACATTTCTGATAGGATTATTAATCAGTAGTTTTCTCCTTATCAGAATCAAAAATAAATGGATAGCTGAAAAAGATAAAAACAGCAGCGATAAGTTGCTAAGAACCAGAACAAAGAAGGTCATTCACTTTCGTATGAATGCCTTGAAAAATGAATACAAAGCTGCCATCTTTTTATTATTTGCATTAAACATTTTAATTCTATTGCTCAATTGCATGGATGTTTATTGGGTGTGGCTAAATTTTGAGTATGAAGGACAATATTTAAAACAATTTGTTCACGAAGGCACCTATTTGCTCATATTATCTATCATAATTTCCATGGGAATTGTTCTATTCTTCTTCCGAGCCAATTTGAATTTTTACTCCCGAAATAAGTTCCTCACCTACTTGAGTTACATTTGGTTAGCACAAAATGCTTTTCTTGTAATTTCTGTTGCCATTCGCAACTTTATTTATATTAGTCATTTTGCTTTAGCTTATAAACGCATTGGCGTTTTTATATTCCTGATTCTCACACTTTTTGGTTTGCTTACCGTAATCCTTAAAGTAAAAAAGAAAAAATCTACTTTTTATTTATTCCGAACCAATTCGCTGGCATTGCTAATCATTTTGCTTATTAGTTCCAGTATTAACTGGGATGTCATAATTGCTAAATACAATTTCAAAAAGTCCACTGAAAGTTTTCTTCATCTTGATTACATGGCCACACTTTCCGATAAAGCACTGCCCTATTTGGATAAAACATTGGAAGAATTGAATCAGCTAAATATGATTCAAAAAGAAAAGTATAATTTTAGGGCTCGTTATATGACACCTGAAGAATATGTTGCTGCTATTGAAAAAAGGCAAACTGAATTCATTACAAAATGGGGAAATAAGTCAATCTTATCATGGAATTTAGCTGAATATTTGGCTTATAAAAAATTGAAAACAGAATGAAATGAACACATGTATATTAAGCCCTACTCCTTCCCTATCTGATAGTATTGCATTTTATGAGAAACTTGATTTTGAAGTTCTGTCAACTAATAATCCAACAATAGTTTCAGATGGCACAGTGGTCATAGAAATTAATACTGACCGATATGCCCGGGCAGGTGTAAAGCTATTTAGCCCCGATTGGAAAGAGATGGTTTTAGAGCTGGAAAAGATAACTAAAGTTATTAAAATTACAGATGGATTTGCACTTGCCGATCCCAGTGGATGTTGGATATATTTAATCGAAAGCCAGTCAATTATTGATATGGATCTAGCTCAAATTAAACCATCTGCACTTGGAAACTCAGCTGGCTTGAGTTTGGAAACTATGGATATGGAATTATCCTTTGAAATTTGGCAAAAACTTGGATTCTCAACCAGCATGGGATCACTGGGTGAAGGATGGATAAGCTTGAAAAATACAGATAATTTAACCATTAGTTTGATGCGTCCTTTGGCTTGTCCTCATTTATTTTTCAATCCTTCATTAACCTATTTTAATGGAGAGAAAAACATGGAGATAATCGATCATATCAGGAAAATCAAAATCCCCATAACCGAAGAAATCACCTATTTCAATAAAGAAAATATTGCAGACAATATCATCATCCGAGACCCTGGTGGGCTAGGGTTCTTTCTGTTTAATGATTAAGGAACACATGCATCATTAACATGCTAATAAATCCGATATGATCTAAATTTTATTGTACATTTGAAATTGATTAATCCAATAGCATGACTGAAACAACATCAATCCAATTGTTAGAGAATTTTGCGAACAAAAAAGGAATTAAACACTATTCCAGTTCAAAAAGAAAAGATCATCTACTAGTTACAGGAGATCGATTTTTAGCAACAAAATATGTAGTCTTTGATTTCAATGAAGTAAAAAAAGATCTTTATTTTATTTTTTACGATTCCTTTTCTCCAAAAGCATATACGAGTAAATCATATTGCGGTTTTTTCTTAAAAATAGCAGATTGTAAGCATGAAATAAAAATAATCAAACGTGATTGGTTTGATATGTTCAGCATTAAAAAAAGATATAAAACGGGTTTCGATTCCATCGACAAAAAAGTTTCCATATTCACCAATAGCAAAGAAACTAACCCAACTTTCGTTAATTCAAAAACGATTACCGAATTTTTACAAGTAGCCAAAACAGTCATGCCACTTGAGTTAATCACAATCCATAATTCTCAGAGTGTGATTCCTGAATTAGTGGGAAATGATTTTGTTGCCATTCAAACCAACAAATGGATATTAAACCTGAAAGAACTTGACGCCTTTTTGACAAAAGGAGCTGAATTCATGAAGAAATTATAATTTCTTAGTATTTCAGAATCCGCTTGTAGCTTTTCTCTTGCTTTTCCTTGTTTAAAACCTGTACAATATACATTCCTGAAGGAATTTCCGACAAATCAAGATATTGCAAAGAGTTTTGATTCAATATTTTTCTAAAGTTAACCTTTCCCAACATATCCGTCAGAATAACTTCAAAACCATCGATATTTATCTCGCTTGATTCTAACATCAAATAGTTTGAAAAAGGATTTGGATATAACTTGATTCCAAATTCTTTGATTTCGTTAACTGAAGATTGAACAAATATGCTTTTACACTCCTTATCAATTCCTCCGCAAACATCTTTTACACTCATACAAACCACATAGGTTCCTTGCTGAGTATAGGTGTGAGAAGGGTTATTCTCATCCAAAGTATATGCTCCATCACCAAAATCCCAATGAACAGATTTTATTTGAAGGTTTTTTAAACTAAAGTCAACCTTTCGTTCATCAATATCATAATCAAACTCAGCATCTAAAATACCGCTATGCACATTGATTGTTATATAGGCTGTATAGGAAACAATTCCCTTGGTTACCTTGCAACTATAGGTGAAAGCAGAATCAACTGTAACGCTCGCACTGGTCTCACCTGTATTCCATTCATATTTATCAAAGCCTGCTCCTGCATGTAATGTAATGCTATCGCCCGGACAAATGGTTAACTCTTTGTTAGCAGTAATAACTGTAAAAAGTGAGTGGTTCGTATTAAAAAGTGTCAATCCTCCGCGTTTACCTCCACAAATAATATCTGGAAACTGATCTCCATCAAGCTTGGCAATTGCCGGACTAACATTGTGACCTACCGACCTTATCAGCGGTTGTTTGGATTCTGAGTCAAGTAAAATGGAATCCTTTAACTCAAATGTAGCTGTCAGATCATTACTTATATCAGGATAAAAATATAATTTACCCCCGGTATATTGATAAAACAATTCAAAAACCTGTGCACCCAGAATTAAATCGATGGCTCCGTTGCTGTCAATATCACCTAAAACAGGACTTAAAAATACTTCAGAAGAAGGAAAATCAATATTGCCCAGTTTAGAAGAAGTTAGTGTAAAAACAGGATTGGATGTAGTACCTGTATTTTGGTAATAGTATATTACTCCTCTTTTTTCACCTATTATCATATCAACAAGGCTATCGTTATTTAAATCAGCAAAAGCAGGTGCACTGTAATCACCTACATCAATAGACTGATAATCGATGGTTTGTAATTGAAAACTTGCAACCTGACCACTTGCTGCTTTATTTTCAAAATACATAAGTTTGCCATTGATTCTACCAAAAAATAAATCCTGATCTCCATCTGAATCAACATCAGCAAAAGCAGGTTTAAGGCCTCGATATTTATAGGTTGACAAGCTTAAATAATCATTATTAATCATTTTAAAAATGGCATTATCACCATTTCCAATGTTCTCAAATAAATACAACTGATCAGCCTGATAATATGTTTGATGAAAGTCGCCTTTACTGATAACAAACAAATCCTGATCGCCATCATGGTCATAATCACAAAAAGCAGGAGAAGTAGCTCCTCCCAAATCAATCATTTCATGTTGCAAAAAATTATTGCTTTCATATTTCAAATCAAGATTATTATTGCTTCCCTTGTTCAGATACAGCCAAATTTGATTTAAGCTTTTGAACGTATCAATTTCATCCATATCATAAGGTGCAAATACCATATCTTTCACTCCATCCAAATCAATATCAATATAATACGATGCTGGCATTTGTGGAATATCGACCTCTTTTGAGCTTAATGGAAAATGCAAATTGTTACTAATAATTTTATTGAAAGCCAAATTACTATCGGATTTTCCATTTTCAAGCATCAAAATACCTGAATAACCGATATCGCCTACTAGAAGATCTATATCATCATCATCATCCATGTCTTCAGCAAGAATGGTGGATCCAATGTGTCGCTTTGGTGTCCTATAATTCGACTCTTTTATTCTGTCTGGTTTCAATCCAATATCAGGATTACAAATTGAATCAATATCCCAAATCGCTTTTAGAGAATCATAATTCTGCTTATAATAACGATAACCCCAATTATACTTTTGGTTCAGGGTAACCTCGTTGGTGTTGTCACTTTCGTAAAATTCTCCCCAATAATGGTCAATGCTTGTAAAAAGTAATGCGTTGGCATTTCCACATAATTCCACCGACATATTGTTGTACAGTTTCAACCACGAACCTCCTAACTCATCAAAAATCAACATATCCAAATCACCGTCCTCATCCATATCAATAATGGCAGGCATATCTACCTGAAAGAGAGGCAAATTGTAAGAAAACTGATAATTTCCCCAGTCATAAGTAATCAATTGCTCGCTAGCCATTTCAAACCTGATTCCATCTATTTGATTGCTGGTATTCTTATAAACAGATATTCCAGCACCCGATACATTTGAATAGGTGAACAAATCGTTTTTACCATCATTATCATAATCTTTAAAAACGAGGAAACTAACCAAAGAATCGGGGAAAAATCTTTCAAATTCAGGACGATAGGTATATTTCATATTGCCCTCGTTAATAAAGGTCAATATTCTATTATCCACTTTATCGAGAATAACTAAATCAGCTTTATTATCACTATTTAAATGAAAACTGGCAAAAACTGGAAATTTCAATCCACCTCCAAAAGGATTAACAAATAATGCATTATTGCTATCGTAAACCTCAATAATATTGCTTTGATAGTATTTTGGGAATTGTTGACTAATAACAATTAATGGAGTAGTTGCTATTATAATAAGAAATAGAAGTTTCCTGAACATCATAGAACCAATTTTTAAAATTTGAATTTAACGCTTATAAGCTGTTTATTACTTTTATCATTAGTGTTTTTCAGCAAGGAAATGTAACCTTGTTAATCAATTTTTATTATTTTCTGCCGATAAACGGTTTCATTCTGTTTATTAATTATACTCAGTATATAAAAACCTTTTTTCATGTCAGGCAATTGCATGCTATAATAATCGCTTACGGAAATGCTTTCCTGATGAATTATTTTCCCATTGACATCTTTTATATCTATCGCATAATCTGTATTCATCCCTATAAAGCGGATATTAATAAAGCTGGTAAAGGGATTGGGATAAACATCAACATGGAAATCTTGGGTCGATTTTTTTGTTTCGGCTAATGATATATTTACCGAGTCGTATTGAGTTGAATAATAGAGTAATCCACCCCTATCGCTGCCAATTATTAAATCGATATTCTTCGTATCAAATAAATCAGCAAAAGCAACAGAAAGTCGATGCCCAATAAGCGTATTTACTGAGCGACCATTTACTGAATCTCGAATTGATAAAGACTGAAGATGAAAGCTATCGTTCAAATGATCCTGAAAGTCGGCCACATAATAAATGTTTTGATCTCGAGTGGAAATAATCAAATCGTCTTTTTGGTTGTTGTTTAAATCGTAAACAGCAGGTGATGAATATTGGCGCAAGAATAAATCAAAATTTACTTGACCAAAAGTATCTTGCTCAAGAGCAAATATTGGATTTGATAAAGTTCCCTTGTTTCGATAATATTTCAAACTAGCGTATTGTTCTCCTATAATTAAATCGTTTAATAAATCGCCATTTACATCAAATATACAAGGGGAACTAAATTCGCCTACATCTATGTTTTGATAGGAGTTTGTGACCCAGCTAAAGCTTGCAATTTGCCCGCTTAGTGCTGTGTTTTTAAAATAAATGAGTTTCCCATCTGCTTTTCCAAGCAATAAATCCAGATCTCCATCTCCATCTAAATCCCCAAATGCGGCTTTTATTCCACGCAAATTAAGAGTAGACAAATGCAGATAATCCTTATCCTCTAAATGAAACTCAGGATTCGATTTTGTTCCTTTATTCTTGTACAGAACTAATCGATCATGTTGATAGTAGCTTTGGTCAAAGTCTCCAATAGTGCTGACAAATAGATCTAAATCACCATCCTGATCATAATCAAAAAATGATGGTGAAGTTCGACCTCCCAAATCAATCATATCCTTCTGTAAAAAATCATTCATTTTGAATTTAAAATCGGGTTTATTATTCTGCCCATCATTGCGATAAAGCCAAATTTGATTAAGAGACTGAAAGGTATCAATCGTCTCCATCCCTTGTGGACTCATGATTAAATCCTTTTGGCCATCGCTATTTACATCCAGGAAAAAACCAGCTGGCATATTCTTAATAAAAACGGAGCTATCATCAGAAGGAAAATGATTATCTATTGAAATCATACTATCTAGTGGCCATGAAAAATCATTTTTACCATTGATTAATGCATAATACGCTGGATAACTCACATCGCCCAATAACAAATCCCAATCATTATCTGCATCCAAATCTATGACCAAGCTAGTAGAACCTGCATGACGTTTTGGATTGGATCGGACAGCGCCACAACTGGAACCAAGTGTAATATTATTTGTTAGCTCATCTTCCTTAAATTTACCCCAGCAGGCATCTGCATATTCATAGTAAAAACTGTCAGGAATACCATACAGCTCCATGGATAAATTCTCATAATACTCTAAATGTTGACCGATAACCCCGAATGTCAAAATATCCAAATCACCATCTCCATCCATATCTTCTATGGCGGGTATGTCGATACTATTTACGTACAATAAGGACCAAAAAGTATTAAAATAAAGTGCTTGCAGCTTATCTGATACTTTTTCAAATTGCAAGTTAAATTTTGTTGAAACGTTTTTATAAACCTCGAGTCCGGAGTTATTATCCTTAGCGAAAGCAAAAATATCAGGTAGCCCATCTCCATTATAATCGCGCAAATACATATAGCGCTTTAATGCAGGGAAAAACTGTTCATATTGTGGGCGATATTGATAATTAAAACTATCTGTATAAATGAAGGTGAGAATACGATTATCCACTCTATCCAATAAGATTAAATCACCTTTCCCATCAAAATTTAAATCCATACTGGAAAATACAGGAAATTTGAGTCCACCTCCCCATGCATTTTTATAGGATTCATAATGCTCATCAAAAATTGGCAACAAGGCACTTTGATAAAAAGAGGGGAAATTTTGCCCATTTGTTATCAGCATGGCAAAACAGAAACTGATTGATAATAAAATTTTTCTCATCGATAAAAGATGCTTCATAAAGCAAGCCATAATAACATTAGCGCATTCATTCACCTTTAGCTCATTAAATAAGTAATAAAACCATTAAGATTTAAAGATTTGTGTTTGCTTTTCAAAGATAGGAAGGAATTACTTCTTCCAGAAAGCCTTTGTAAACAGTATGATTACCGTAAAAAGCTCCAAACGACCAACCAACATTAGGAAAGACAAAAACCATTTGCCAAATTCGGGTATTTGCGCATAATTACCAGTCGGACCAACTTGTCCAATTCCAGGGCCTATATTACCAAGTGTAGCAGCAACAGACCCAATTGCACTATTGAAGTCCAATCCTAAAGCAATCATCAACAAAGTCGAAAAGATGAAAATCATGATATAAATATAAAAGAAAGCCAGAATATTCGACATAATATCGGGTGATACGACTTTTCCATTATACCTCACCGGAATAATAGCACGTGGATGAATAATCCGCCTGAACTCAGTAATCGTATTTTTAAACAACAATAAATGCCTGCCCACTTTCATTGCACCACCAGTCGATCCTGCACAGCCACCAACAAACAAAAGAGCAAGGATAAATATCTTTATAAACAAATTCCATTGATCATAATCCGCTGTAATAAATCCCGTTGTCGTTACAATTGAAACAACTTGAAAGAGTCCATCTCTGAATGCAAGTGAAGGTTTAAATCCCATTACAAGTACGAGAACAAGCGCTATGACAACCGCTGCTATGATTAACCCAATGGAATAAACTTTAAACTCTTCATTGGCAATCACCTTTTTAAATTCACCTTTTAATGTAAAATAGGCTAGAGTGAAATTGGTACCCGCAATAAACATAAAAAGGATGATTATATAATGGATGTAGGAAGAATCGTAAAACGCAATGCTGGCATTTTTAGTTGAATATCCTCCTGTAGCCATGGTTGAAAATGAATGGCAAATGGCATCAAACAAAGGCATTTCGCCTGCATACAGCAAAATAATTTCAGCAACTGTAAACAATACATAAATTGCCCACAATCGTTTGGCTGTTTCCTTAATGCGTGGGTGCAATTTATCAGGTGCAAAACCCGGCACTTCAGCAACAAATAACTGCATACCTCCAATGCCCAAATAGGGTATTATTGCAATGGTCATAACAATAATTCCCATTCCTCCTATCCATTGAGTCATGCTTCTCCAATACAACAAACCAGGACTCATTCCTTCGATATTGGTTAATATGGAAGCACCTGTAGTTGTAAAACCCGACATGGTTTCAAAAAAAGCATCTGTTATTCTTGGGATTTCTCCAGAAAGAATATAGGGAAGCATACCAAAAAAAGATATCACAAGCCATCCGCTAGCCACAATAAAATAACCTTCTTTCTTACCCGGAACATGATCTGATTTCCGTGTCAGAATATGCAAGAGAAAACCGGATACTAAACAAATGGCTGATGAAATCAGTATAGCATTTAAATCCGGTGAATGATAGTAAAAAGAAACAATAGCACTGGTTAACATGAGCAAGCCCGTTAACACGATCAAACGACCAAGGATATTTAGTATGAGTTTAAAATTCAACATGCATTCAGCTGTTTCGCAATTACAAACATACAGGATTAGTGAAAAAAGCGTTCAATTTGATTTATCAGAGCTGGTAAAGCAAAAACGACCACATGATCATCAACTTCTACCTGTGTATCTCCTGTCACAATAAAACTTTCGTTTTCCCTAACTAACCCTCCAATGATAACCCCTTTAGGGAAATGTAGATTCTTGATTTTTTTCTTGGTAATTCTTGAATTAGGTTTTGCAATCAACTCAAAAACATCTGCTTCAACCCCATTCAAACATTTGGAGGAGGTGATTTCAGCATCCAGTGTAAACTGGTGAATATAACTGGCGGCTATCAGTTTTTTATTAATGATGGTATCAACCCCAATATTCTGGGAAAGCTCGATGAATTCGATATCTTCAATGAGTGCAATGGTTCTCTTAACGCCATTCCTTTTGGCTAGCAAGCAGGAAAAAATATTGAGTTCTGTATTATCTGTTACTGCTATAAAAGCATCCATTCTGCTTAATCCCTCATCTTTGAGCATTTCAATATCAGTTCCATCAGCATTAATGACAAGCGTGTTTTTAAGTTCAGAGGCTAATTCTTCGCATACCTCCATTGTTTTATCAATTAACTTGATATTGAACCTATCCTCTAATTCTATAGCAGTCCGTTTACCAATTTTGGTTCCACCTACTATCATGATATTACTGATACTAAATGGCTTTACACCACTTATTTCCATGAGACGGTGAATTTTTTCTTTTTTGGTAATAACATAAACCTGATCTCCAGGAAGAAACACATCTGTGCCAGTAGGCATAATGGTTTGTGCTCCACGTTTAATGGCAACAGCTCTAAAATCAAGTGATTTCTCCTGCTCAATTATCTCATGCAAAGTCTTGTGCAATACCAAGGCATTCTCATCAATTCGTAATTGCAATAATGAAAGTTTGCCCTGAGAAAAATCAAAAGTTTCGGTAGCTCCTGTTTGCTTTAATAGAGCTACTATTTCCAATGCAGCTATTCGCTCCGGATAAATCATGGTATCCACGCCAATATTTCTATAAACTTCCTGTTCAGAGGGAATCAGGTACTCAGCATCATCAATTCGGGCAATGGTGGTTTTTGCACCTAGTTTTTTTCCTAAAATACAGGTAAGGAAATTAACATCATAATCACTTGTAACGGCAATCAGTAAATCAGCTTTGTTAACTTCTGCCTGATCTAATATGCTGATTAATGAGGAGGAGCCTTTAACAGTCATCAAATCAATATGCGATTCAGCTATTCTGAGTCTTTCCTTATCCTTGTCGATAATGGTCACATTATGATCGTTATCAACCAGCATTTTTGCCAGATAAATTCCTACGGCACCTGCACCTGCAATTACAACATTCATGATCAATTCAATTTCATATTAGCTTGGCAAATTTATTCATTTAAACCTATTAACAATAGAATATTTTATTTTCCAAATTTTTTGATTGTGATAAATATAATCCATGCCAGTAACATAATTGCTGAGGCTAAAATGATTGGTAGATTCAAATTGATTACAATAATAAAACCCGCAATTAAAGGAGGTATGGCATAGGCAAGCGATTGAAATGACTGATTGATTCCCATCATTTTTCCCTGCAAGTCAGCCGGACTTTTATCCGAGATTAAACTGAGCAGATTGGGCTGCGATAAGCCATGAAAAATAGAAACAAGAGGCAATAAAAACAGAAACCACGAACTATTATCAGGCAAAATCAATAAGTATATGAATATTGCGAGCAGAAATAATGACAGATAAAGCACCTTGTGTGGCTTTACAAACTTTGATAATCCTGCAGTAATAAATCCCTGACTTATAACGATCCAAACACCAATATAGGCGAATATGTTTCCAATATTACGCTGATTAAAATCAAACTTACTAATCAGGTACACATCAAAAAACTGGGTATAGAAATTAAAAGCTAGTATAAAAAGGAATGATACCAACAATAATCTTCTGATTCCTTTCATTTGAAATACTGCAAAAACATCACCCATCCCTTTAAAAAGTTTCAATTTCCCTTTTACTTTTTGCTTATTTGTTTCCGGAAAATAGAATAAAATCAGAAGGGCATTAATCAATACCAAAATGGCTCCAATAAAGAAAGGAGTTGCATAATTGAACCAGTTTAGAATCGTTGGATCGGATGTGATTCCTCCAACAAAGGGCCCAGCAATAAAACCAAGTCCAAAGGCCATACCTATAAATCCAAATCGCTTGGGTTTGTCTTTGCTTTCGCTGATATCACCAATAGAAGAATAAATCACGGACACATTTCCCCCGGTAAGACCATCGATAATCCGTCCAGCAAAAATCAAAGGAATATTCTGATAAATGATACCATAAATAATCAGGCAATAACCAATGATAGTTCCTTGCAATGAAAATAACAATACAGGCCTGCGACCAATACGGTCGGATATGGATCCTAAAATAGGCGCCCCAATAAACTGGAAGATTGGATATGATGCTTTCAATAATCCGATAAGAATCATCGACTGACTCAGACTTAATCCTTTTCCCAAAACAGAATCAATGGGTTCCAGGAAAAGCATGGCCAAAACCGGAAAAACCACCGACAAACCAAATGCATTTAAAAATACAGTAAAGAAAATAATGGTCAATATGGGTGTGTTTTTTTTCAGCATTCAAGCATCATTCGAACTTCAAATGTAATATTAATTCCAGCTCTTTTTTCGGAAGTAATCAATAGAACTCCGTATATTTATAAATTGAAAATACAGAATTTATGAATGCACTGGAATACATATTGAACCAACCTTTAGATAGAGGTGAAATTCTTCACAGGTTAAGATCAGAATTATTTGCAGTTTTTCCTGACCTGACCGAAAGCATGAAGTACAATATGCCAACTTATGGTTTAAATGGGAAAGTTCTTTTTGCCATGGCCAGTAAGAAAAACTATCTGTCTTTTTACGTCATGTACAATGATTTAATGGAAATTAAGTTCAAAGAACAAATTCAAAAATATAAACCCGGAAAATCCTGTTTACGATTTACAAAACTGAACGATAATGATATGGCGTTTTTCAAGGAACTGATTCTCTATTGTGGAACATATTATAAAGAGAGCAGGTATTATAAGGATAAGTAGTTTCAATCTCTTTTTATCTTTCAGTTTTTTTCTGCTGACACGCAACTTTCAACTTTCAAACCTTCAACTTTCCAACTACTTGATATAAACTTTTCTTCCCATCTGAGTCAATCTTTGATGACTCAGTTGCATCTACACACTTTACAATTCACCAAGTCCTTTGCATTGACTCAGTGAGGGGAAATCGGAGGTTGTTCTTTTTCTGCTTGGTTTTAATCTATACAGATATCGTGATTTAATTGTTGTTCTTTTGTCTTCTTACTTCCCAAACTTACGGCTAGCACAACCTTTAACTTTCCAACCTTCCAGCCTGCCGGCTGGCAGGTAACTTTCAACTTTCAACTCCAAACTACTTGATATAAACTTTCTGTGTGTTTACTGAACCACTGTTAACTACGGCTACGATGAAATAACCTGAAGCAGATACTGTTAAATCAACTTGTCCTTCGCTTGTTGCGTTGGCCACTTCCTCTCCTCTTAAGTTGTAAACCTTAACTTCACCTTTGAAATTCTCAACTTTAACAATATTGTTTACTGTATAAATGTTAACTGAATTTTCTTCTTCATTCATTCCAACTGTACTGTTGTTTGTATTTTCTGTGTTTGTGTTAAAGCTTGTTCCTTTT
>JABINZ010000253.1 GCA_018698135.1 Bacteroidota bacterium | reverse complement strand
TCTTTCATGTCGCGCACATAAATGGTGACTGAAAGAATATGCTTTTTGTCAGAACCTGCTTTTTCAAGTAATTCCTCAACTTTTTCCAGAGTGGTAACAGTTTGTTCTTTAATATCTTTGCTAGCATCTTTTGCTGTTTGTCCGCAAAGATAAATTGTACCATTTTGTTCAACTATTCTACTCATTCGTGGTGTTGAATCCATTCTTGTTATTGTCATAGGTCTTTGTTTTAATCTATTTTCAAAATTAATGATTCTTTCATGAAGCTGATGAAAAGTATTTTAGCTTAAGACAAAATTCTTTTCCTATTTTTATATCGACAAAAATCAAATACATGCACAAAAGAATCAGCGCTTTTCTCACATTCATTTTATTTTTAAGCTTCACTATCCAAGCACAGCAAATCCAAGATCAATGGCCAAGCTACAGGGGATACAAGGCCTGTGGAGTTATTGATAATGCTAATTTGCCGAATTATTGGGATATAAATCAGAACAAAAATATCAAATGGAAAAAGGATATTGAGGGTCTTGGTATGAGTAATCCAGTGATATGGGGAGATAAGCTTTTAATTACTACTGCAATTAGCAAACAGGATTCAGGAGGATTCAAAGCTGGTATTTATGGCAATATTGAATCGATTGAAGATGAATCGGAACACGAATGGCAGGTCATATGCCTGAACAAGAATACTGGAGAATTAATTTGGAAGCAAACTGCATATACAGGCATTCCTAAACAAAAACGTCATTCAAAATCTTCTCACGCCAATAGTACCATTGCAACAGATGGGAATTTCATTGTCGCTTTCTTCGGTTCTGAAGGGTTATATTGTTTTGATATGGAAGGAAATCTTAAATGGACGAAGGACTTTGGAACCCTAAAATCTGTTTTCTTTGCAGCAGAATCAGCTGAATGGGAATTTGCCAGTTCACCCATTATTCATGAAGGAGTAGTGATTATTCAATGCGATGTGTTGGATAATTCATTTATTGCCACTTATAACGCAGCTTCGGGAAAAGAGATTTGGAAAAAGAAAAGAAAAGAATATCCTGGCTGGTGCACACCAAATATTTATGAAAATGATGGGAAGACTATAATTGCTGTTAACGGTTTCAAGCACAGAGGAGGATATGATTTTGAAACGGGGAAAGAAATTTGGAATATGTCGGGTGGAGGAGATATTCAAATTCCTACTCCAATTATTAAGGATGATTTGATTTATTTTAACAGTGCTCATGGGAAAAGTTCTCCTATCCTTGCAGTAAAAACAAGCGCTATTGGAGACATCACATTAGAAAAAGAGCAAACCACTAATGATTATATTGCTTGGAGTATAGCTCGTGGTGGAGCTTATATGCAAACCATGTTAATTTATGGCGACTACCTTTACAACTTTAGGTGGAATGGTAATATCCAATGTTTAGATGCAAAAACAGGTCAAGAGATTTATAAAGAAAAACTGGGTAAAGCAGAGAGTTTTACTGCTTCTCCTGTGGCTTCAGATGGAAAGATTTATATTCCAAATGATAATGGAAAAGTTTATGTGATTAAAGCAGGAGAAACATTTGAAGTTATTTCAAAAAATTATTTGCGTGATTTATGTTTGGTAACTCCTTCAATTACAAAAGGAATTATTTACTTCAGAACACAATCAGGAATTATTGCTATAGCAAAGGATGAATAGGAAATGTATTAATTCTAAAATTAATATAGAGATTGCCGCACCTTCCTTCCTCAGGTTCGCAATGATGTCATTGCGAGGACAGCGGACGAAGCAATCTCCTAAATTTAGTATTATTCTTTTGATTACTTTGCTCTTCTTGACAAGTTCATTTATTGTTTCATCTCAAACCGACATAAAACCAATTTATCAATTTTCAGTTCTCGATATCCATGGCGATTCATTTGCCTTTGCTGATTTGAAAGGCAAAAAGGTAATGATTGTCAATACTGCCTCAAAATGCATGTATACACCACAATACCGTGGTTTTCAAAAATTATATTTGAATTACAAAGACAGTGGCTTAGTAATTATTGCTTTTCCATGTAATGATTTTGCTAATCGAGAACCCTATAATAACAAAAGTATTCGAAGAACTTGTGAGAAGAAATACGAGATTACTTTTCCTTTGATGTCTAAAATATCGGTAAAAGGAGAAAATCAAATTGAGCTTTACAAATATTTGACTACTAAGTCACTTAATGGTTATTCAGATAATAAAGTTGAATGGAATTTCCAAAAATACCTGATCAATGAGAAAGGTTATCTTGAGCATATAATTCCACCTAGAAAAGGACCAATGTGTGATGAGATTATTGAATGGGTTGAGAGTAAATGAATTCTTTTCAAATGCGATTTCATGAGCTTTTGTCATTCTGAGTGAAACGAAGAATCTATTCTCCTCAAATAAGCACTCTCTCTGAATACAGATTCTTCACTGCGTTCAGAATGACAGTGGTAGGAATATTCCTATTACTCACGCCTCAAATGCTCCAAATAATTCCTTTTAAGAGAACCTTTAGCTGTTAAATAAATACTAAGGAATCCTACTAATAATATTGATCCTAATAAGAGCAAAACAAAACCATATGGCAATGTAAAAGAAGGAGAAAGGAGTGAAGGCAATATGCCAATAAACGCAGCAATAATTCCGGTTATTAAGCCTAAAAATAGAATCAATAAGTTTTCAGTTATTATCAATTTGAAGATTTGATTCTTTTGATAACCTAGTGCTTTTAATAAGGCTAATTCATATTTTCTGTCCTGTAGATTTCTGAGCAGCACAATTCCCAACCCAATGGTTCCAATCAAAATGCCTAAGCCTCCAAGCATCATAAATACAGTTAAGTAGGAGTTGGTAACTGAGTTAAATTCTGCTAAACGCTGTGAAGTTGAGGAGATCTCAATTCCGCGATCAATAAACTGCTCATTCAACATTTGTTCAATTTCAATTTTCTTTTCTGTAGGGCCATCAACCAACATGATTTTCGAACCACTTATAGTTGGGAAATGCTTTTGAATGACTTTATTTGAAACAAGTATATTGCCCTGAAAAATTGAATTTCCGAGTGCTCCAACAATGATAAAACCAATTTGCTCACCAAACTCATCTTTATAAAACAATGTATCTCCAACTTCTTTCATCAAACCCCATGTAAGAACCGTTTGGTCAACAATAGCTGAGTAAATATTATTAGAGTCATGATGTTTTAAAAACATCCAAGGTGAGTTAATTAATGGATAGTAAAAACCTTTTGTAAAAGAAAATGAACTGCGATTTATGAAGTCTATATAATTTACTCCTAAAATCTGTGGATTTTGAACCAAATTCAAATTCAAACAACTCGCATCATTTCCTTCAACAACTTGCATCTGATGAAATTCAATATCTTTTGTGATTGTATCATCTAAGCCAAATCGTTCAATGCCATCCTCACTATTTAAATCATGTAAAATAGGAATACTGGTTTCTGCCCAAAATAAATATCCTCCTGTGCCAGATTGATTATCATTCTCAACACCATAAAAGGTTTTTCTGTTTGCTCCTGTGATGATAACTGCGAACGTTCCAAGTGCTAAAAGGCTTATGGTTGCAATGTTTCTTTTTTGATGCAATCCCAGATTTTTGAAAACCAAAGATTTGAGTGAAAAGTTTGCGTTTTTGCTTTTTTCATTTCTCTTACCAATGAATCTGTTTACAGTTAATACAATACCAATCAACATTAAAAATCCAGCTAAGAGAAAAGCTGAAGCATTATAATGAACACCATCAATGATTGAGTAAACAACAAGTCCTATTGCTCCTGCAAATCCTGTCCAGCTTATCCAAAGTGACCAATTTATCTTATTACTCTTTGAATTATTTTGTTTTTTAAGTGAAGAAGCAAGCTGTTGTTTTAATTGATTTCTGGTCACAAAATAGATTGATAAAAATGAGATCACCAAACCACTCAAGCCTCCAATCAATAGTGTAGAGGCTTTCAGATGAACGGATAGCATATTTGTTTTCACAGCATCTTGCCAAACCGAATTTAATCCTGAAAGTAGCAATTGGTTATAAAGAATTCCAAAACCAACACCAAGTAATGAGCCGACTGCCATTACCACTGAAGATTCGATTAGGCGGATTTTTAGTATTTTCTTTCTTCTGTAACCAATAGAAGCTAATATGGCTGTTTCCTGACTTCTGGAAGCTGTGTTTAATGCAAAAAGTAAAATAGTGAGTAAAACTCCCGCAAGAATTACAAAAAAGCTGAGGCTTAAAAAGAGTTCGCCAAAATCAACAGAGTTTTTGGCAGCCAATTTCCCTTCTCCTCTGGCATTTATAAAGCTAAGATTTAATTCAGCAGGATTAAGTTTTGATAAAATACTATCTGCTAGTTCATCTTCCGAATATTGATCCAAGCCGAATCTAAAGGAAGTGTATTGACCATATTTATTGCCCCAAAGTTTTTGACCAAGTTCGAGTGAAATAACTGCTTTGGGTGTTCCTTTAAATTCATCCCAATAATCTTCATCTTTATCTCTAATTTTGTCCAAATCAATTGGCACTCCTGTATTCCAGTCGCTGCAACTACCTGCATCAGCAAGTCCAGGAAACTCAGGCATCAGGCTTTTTCGATAAGGTCCATCATCAATTTCTGAGAATCCTATTTCATGGAATGAATGTTCTTTTACTTCTAGCTGACGTAAGGGACCAATGCTAAAATATTTCAATGTGAGTAAATCGCCATTCTCGATGTGTAAATCATTTTTAAGCCAGTTATTTACATGAATCCCTTCACCTTTATAATCTGATATTGCACTTACAAAAGAATAAGGTGTTTCAAATGTGTCATTTCTAATGGAATTTATCAAATACGTCAGTATTTTGTGTATCGGACTAAGTTCATTTAATGCAAGAGCAATTGATTCATCAATAAAGATTCGCTTTGATAAAACTTCGTATTTTTTTTCATCCTTAAGTTCCCTGATGAATAAACCGGCATCCTCAAGATTCCAAGATTTTTTTAAGCTTTCGTTCAGTAATTCCGCATTTATCTGATCGGATTTTTCCGCAAGAATTGTATTCACTAAATCTTCTAAATCTAATGTTTGGGCAAGTTGGCTTTGATTTACAAAAACATTAAAAGGCGCTTTTTGGTCTGATTGTAAAGAATATCTGCCCATTTCATGATCAGACAAAATTCTTTTGATTATTAGTCGAAAAGATATTGTTGCGTCCTTTTCTTCAGCAAATGGAGCATTTAATGGAATAACATCCACATTTGATACACGTAACAAAAGTTCATCTTCAAGACTTAATTCTAATTTTTTAGCAATGTTTTGACTGATATAGACTTCATCTTCTAAAGGAGCTCCTATTTCCAGATTGGAAAGCTCCCAAAAGGAATTGTCAATACCTAAAACCTGAACTTTATTGATTCTGGTATCAGTTTCTGAGTTTATGGCTATTCCCTTTAATTGTAGGAGGGAAGCTGAGTTTATTTCAAGCTCAGCAGATATTTTATTCGCCAATTCGTTGGTTACAAATCGATCTCCTGACTGAAGAACATATTCTGTATTTCCCAACCTTTTATCCACTAAAGAGTGTAAACTACCTCGAACTGAATCACCAATAATTAAGGCTCCGGTTAAAACGGCAGTACTAATAATGGTGCCAATTAGCAAAGCAAGATGCTGTTTCTTGTAGAATATTAAACTTCTATGTATCAGTTTTGATAATTTCATATAATAATCAAATCTCAAATAATAAATCTCAAACAAATTCCAATATCTAAATTCCAAATAACAATTGTTTGGAGTTTGATTTTTGAAACTTGTGATTTATTTGTCATTTGTATATTGTGGTTTGGGATTTAAATAAGAACTAATTTCTTATTTGACAACTTATAAACTTTCTTCATCTTACTAGCCAGTTCCAATGAATGGGTAACCATAACAATGGAAACATTCTCATCTTTATTGATCTGAGAAAGTAAATCGACCAATTCTGAAGCATTTTGTTCATCCAAAGAGCCAGTTGGTTCATCTGCCAGAATCACTTTTGGTTGATTAATCAACGCTCTTACAACTGCAGCTCGTTGACATTCACCCACTGAACAATGTGAAGGTGATTGATCAATTTTATCTTCCAATCCGACTTTTTTCAACAATTGCTTTGCCCTGATTTCAATTTTTGAGGCATCATCTTTATTGTTTGAAACCAAAGTGGGCAGAAGTACATTTTCTAACAATGTAAGCTGGGGCAGGAGATGATGTTGCTGAAATACAAAACCAATTTTAGTATTTCTGAATTCAGAGACTTCTTTTTCATTAAGTTGATTGATATTTTTTCCTTCAAACATTATATCTCCAGAAGAAGGAATATCTAAACTTCCAATCAAATTTAGCAGCGTGCTTTTTCCTGATCCTGAAGGACCTACAATTGCTATGGAGTCACCTAGTTCAATTGTAAGATTAATATCCAAAAGAACTTCCTGAATAATTTGAGAAGCATTTTCATATTGTTTTGATAAATTTTGTATTTCAATCATCTTTCTAAATTAAAGCTTAGAATAAATGCTAATCATTCTTTCTGTAAGGATATTGGTATTGTATTGTTCTTCAACCGCTTTCCGTCCATTTATACTCATGATATGTAAGGCTTCGGTATTCGATAGCACTTCCTCAAGTTTGCTGGCAAGTGTTCTGGAATAATTTGGATCAAACAAAACACCTCCATTAGTGTTTTCGATAATCTCAGGAAAGGCTCCAATCTTAGGTTGAACAATTGGAATTCCAGAAGCCAGTGATTCTAATTGATACATGCCGAAAGCTTCTCCCTTTAAAACAGGAACAGAGAGAACAGTCAAGCCTTTGAAAAAGTCATTCATGTTTTCTTGTTTGAAGTTTTCTATGAATTCAACATCTTCAAGAATGTTGTTTTTCTCAAGTTTTTTTAGCTGTTTCTTGATGAATCGTTTATCATCAGACGTTTTGCCTCCAGTAACTTTTAGTCTGGTCTGTTTGAATTCTGAATTCTTTTTAAGCAAGATAAAGGCATCGATTAATACTTCAAAACCATTTTCTTTATTTCGCCTTGATAAATACCCAATAGTTGGTATTTCAATATTGGGTTCATTGATTTTATAATGATCTGGATTAACTCCAATAGGAACCACATGTAGTTTTTCATTAGGAATTTCCATTTTCGTTTGCATCAAATCAGCAAAATATTGACTAACAGCTACAAATGCATCAACATCTTTTGCTTTGTACCCCATGAGTTTCCACACATAATCCTGATATTTATTTGACATTGCATCTACCCAAACATCTTCATCCTGCAATGAACAAACTACTTTAATATTTAATTCATTTTTAATTTTGTGTGCCAGCCCCAATAATAGAGCATTTGAAAGATGAACTACATCAGGTTGTTCAGAGGCAATGAAGTCAACCAATTGATTCAATTCTTCCTTTTGATATCCCTCATGTCCTTTGAGCATGGAAACCGTCATTTCTTCTAATCCTTTGGCTCGAGTAGATCCAGCTTTTTTAGCAGCATATCTTAAAATCCAACTGGAATTAAAGAAGTTCTTCATCCCCTTAGGCATTCTTCTTAGAAAAGGGAATTGTTGTTTTAAATATAGGTTTACTGCACCATAAAACACAGGAACATCTGTTTCAGCTTGCCTGTTATCTACTGAAAGTGGAAGATAAATAGGAAGGGTCATGGCATCATGTCCAAGTGAATTTAGTGTTTTGATAAAACCACTATCGCGTAAGCAATTTCCACAGTAAAATGTGCCTCCAAATCCAGGAACAATATTTATAATCTTCATATTCTCGTTTCTCGTTGCTGGTTCCTTGTTTCTGGTTATCGAATCAACGAGTAAGCAAAAACGAGAAGCAAGCAGCTAGTTCTTTTCAAAACAATAAACCTTTCCATCTCTACAACTCACCACAATCATATCTTTCACAACTGCAATGGTGCTTTGAATAGGACTTCCTATTTCGTATGACCAGATTTTCTTTCCAGTCTTTAAATCCAATCGATACACTCTGCCATCTCCTGATCCAAAAACGACTTCGTCTCCTGCAATAACAGGTGAGCCTTCTATTTTTCCTAAAGTTTTAAACTTCCACAATAATGCTCCAGTTTCTTTTTTGAAACAATACATATATCTATTCTGTGAGCCAATTACCACAAAATCTTCAGCAATTGAAGGAGAATTTACATAAGCCGTTGCATCTGCATTTTTCCAAAGTGTTTTTTGAGTTTCAAGGTCAATGCACATAAACTCTCCATCATAATTTCCAAAATAGGCTTTGCCATTTTCAATGGCCGGTGATGCGGCTATATAAGTTCCAATATCAATCTTTTCATTTGCTTTACCTGAATGAATATCGACTGAATGCAAGAATCCATCGCAACC
>JABINZ010000252.1 GCA_018698135.1 Bacteroidota bacterium | reverse complement strand
TGTCATTAATGACTGTTTCTGAACTAATAATTGAATTTGGGATAATGATACTTTTGTTTTCAAAATTTCGAATTACAGTATGACGTAAAGGAATGTCCTCAACCTTTCCTCTTTGATTTTCTCCAACTGAAATTAAGTCATCAACACGAAAAGGTTTAAATATCACGATAAATATTCCACTAATAATATTTGAAAAAGCCTGTTGTGCTGCCAAACCCAGAATAACAACCATGATACCTGCACTTGCAAATAAGGTTAATGCAAGAGCTTTGAATTTGGGCACTGTATAAATTACCACACCAATTGCAATTGTCCAGATAATTAGGGAAGCTGCATTTTTAAAAAACTTAAAACTTGTTGGGTCTACTTTAAATTTTCTGGATTCCCTTTTATAAGATCTATTAATAAGCCATCTAATAAGCCTGTTTATAATGAGTGTAACAATTAAAATGAAGGCAATAATTATGACTATCTTCAAATCAACATTTAAACTATCAATTATTTTTGAAATCATAGATAAAACTTTAAGACATAAAATTACGAATAAAAGACCTCAAAACTACAAATTGAATGAGATTGAAAAATTGTTGGATTAATTCATTAATAGCGCAAGCTTTTCAGTTAGTCTCACCAAATGTAAAGCTCTTTGACTTAAACCTACCTTTGGTTAACAATTAAAATGGATTCTAACTTAGTGTATTGAAAATCAATAATTGTACGACAACATTTTTATTGCTTTGAGAATTTGTTTTTAAATTATATTTGAAAAGAGAAAAAGCTCTGAATTAAAGAGCAAAATAGATTATTATTTTATATTTATACGTTTTTTACTATATGATACAAGACATTGAAAATATTGAGCTAAAATTCCTAACGCTTGACGATTATCAAGAATTGAAAGAAACAATGATTCTTTCATATTCAACCATGCCAAATGCCTATTGGAAAGAGCACCAGATAAAGACTTTGATTGAATATTTTCCCGAAGGTCAAATTGTAGTTAAGGTGAATTCACAAATTGCAGGTGTTGCTCTTTCAATTATTGTAGATTACCAACAATATGAAGAAAGTCACACATACAAGGATATTACAGGAAACTTCACCTTCAATACTCATGACAATGAAGGGGATGTTTTGTATGGAGTAGATGTTTTTATCAAGCCTGAATTCAGAGGACTAAGATTGGGTCGAAGATTATATGATCATAGAAAAGAATTATGTGAAAGGCTTAATTTAAAAGGGATAGCTTTTGGTGGACGAATACCAAACTATCACAATTATGCTGACACCTTAACACCAAAAGAATACATTGAAAAGGTAAGGAAAACTGAAATCAAGGATCCTGTTCTAAATTTTCAGATATCAAACGATTTTCATCCTGCAAAAATTTTAAAGGGGTATTTAGAAGGAGACAAGGCATCGAATGAATTTGCCGTTTTGCTTGAATGGGATAATATTTACTATGAAAAACCAAGCAAAAAGCCTTCGTTGGTTAAAAAAGTGGTTCGAATAGGATTAATTCAGTGGCAGATGAGACCTTATAAGAATCTCGATGAAGTGATGCAGCAGGCTGAATATTTTATTGATGCTGTTTCTGGTTATCGATCCGACTTTGCCTTATTCCCTGAGTTTTTTAACGCTCCGCTGATGGCCGAAAACAATCATTTAACAGAGCCTGAAGCTATTAGAAAACTAGCCGAACATACCGATGCGATTGTGCAAAAATTCTCTGAACTGGCAATTACCTACAATATCAACATTATTTCGGGTAGCATGCCTGAAATCAAAAATGATCAGCTTTTTAATGCAGGTTATCTTTGTAAAAGAGATGGAAATATTGAAAGATATGAAAAATTGCATGTTACACCTGATGAAGCCAAAGTTTGGGGAATGCAAGGTGGTTCTATTTTAAAAGCATTCGATACTGATTGTGGAAAAATTGGTATTCTGATATGTTACGATTCAGAATTCCCTGAATTAAGTCGTATCTTAGCTGATGAAGGCATGGATATTTTATTTATTCCTTTCCTTACCGATACACAAAATGGTTATTCAAGAGTAAGATACTGTGCACAAGCACGTGCTATTGAAAATGAGTGTTTTGTTGCAATTGCCGGTAGTGTAGGAAATTTGCCAAACGTTCATAATATGGATATACAATTTGCGCAATCAATGGTTTTTACACCTTGTGATTTCTCATTTCCAACAAATGGTATTAAAGCAGAAGCAACTCCAAATACAGAAATGATTTTAATTGCTGATGTTGATATTGATTTACTACGAGAATTAAATCAGTTTGGAAGTGTTCGGAATTTAAAAGACAGACGTAAAGACCTTTATAGCCTGAAAAAACTACAATAAAAATGGGAAAATCAAAAAAAGCACATTTTCAACATTTCATGAATCTGAATGTTAGAGGGCTTGAATTATCGGCCACTTTAGCCATTAATGAAAAAAGCAATAAACTCAGAAGTGAGGGGAAAAACATTTATAAACTTGGATTGGGACAATCTCCTTTTCCTGTGCCGGAGTCAGTTGTCGAAGCTCTTAGGCAAAATGCCCATCAAAAGGATTATTTGCCTGTAAAAGGATTACCCAAATTAAGAGAGGCCATTACTGAATTCAATTTGATTACAGAAAAAGTACAATTCGAACCTGAGAATATAATGATAGGCCCTGGTTCAAAAGAGCTTATTTTCTTGTTACAGTTGGTTTATTATGGTGACCTAATAATTCCAACTCCTAGCTGGGTATCCTATTCTCCGCAAGCCAAAATAATAGGTCGAAATGTGCATTGGGTACAAACAAAAAAGGAGAATCAATGGCGCTTAACTCCAGAGAAGCTTGAAGAAATTTGTGAATCTGACCCAGAAAGACCTCGTATTGTTATTTTAAATTATCCCTCAAATCCTACGGGATATACTTATCCTTTAGAAAGGTTAAAACAATTGGCACAAGTAGCTCGTAAATACAGAGTAATACTTGTTTCAGACGAGATTTATGGGATGCTTCATCATAACAACAAACATGTTTCTATTGCCCGATTTTATCCTGAAGGCACAATTATTAGCTCAGGACTAAGTAAGTGGTGTGGTGCAGGTGGCTGGCGATTAGGTACGTTTAGTTTTCCAGAAGAATTATCCTGGTTACAAAATGCACTGGCAGTGGTTGCCAGCGAAACATTCACGTCAACCAGTGCACCCATTCAATATGCAGCAATCAGGGCATTTCAGATGGGAGATGATATTGATTTATATTTACATCATTCACGAAGAATATTAAAAACCATAGCTAAAAATATAACCCATACGCTCAATAACATTTATGTTGATGTTCAGCTTCCTCATGGAGGATTTTATATTTTTCCTGATTTTGGATATTATAAAGACAAACTGGCAAAAAAAGGGGTCACATCTTCCTATGAATTATGCAATAAAATATTAAGTGAAACGGGTGTCGCCATGTTACCGGGAAGTGATTTTGGAAGGGATCAATCAGAACTAACTTGCAGAATAGCCTATGTTGACTTTGATGGCAAAAGAGCTTTGGAATATGCAGATAAGCATCCAGATTTGGGGAATGGTTTTATGGATGAAGTTTCTCCCAATATTAAGTGTGCTATTGAAAAACTTGGAAATTGGTTGTGCGATTTATAGATAATAATAATTAACTAAACAGAAGTCATGGCAATAGATTCAGCAAAAAAAGGATTTGGGACTGCACCTGTGTTTTTTACAGCAATTTCCACGATTCTTGGAGCTATTCTTTTTCTTCGATTTGGTTATGCAGTTGGAAGTATCGGTTTTTGGGGTGTTGTTTTAATTATATTACTTGGCCACGTAGTAACTATTCCTACCGCATTAGCAATTTCTGAACTTGCAACCAATAAAAGAGTTGAAGGTGGTGGTGAGTATTTCATTATTTCACGTTCATTCGGACTGAATATTGGCGCAACAATCGGAATTACATTATACCTTTCTCAGGCCATAAGTGTTGCTTTTTACATCATTGCTTTCACTGAAGCATTTGAATTTATGTTCAACTTTTTTCTCAGTAAATATGATATAATAGTTCCACGTCAAATAATAAGTATACCTGCACTTATTGTATTAGCTGTTGTGATTTTCAAAAAGGGAGCTGATGTCGGTGTAAAAGCGCTTTACATTGTAGTTGCCATATTAGCTATTTCGTTAATTTCTTTTTTCATTGGTTCAACTGAACATGCTAGTCACTCATCGTTTAATTTAGGTACTGCTCAGTTTAGAAATATGGACAGTTTTTTCATTGTATTTGCCATAATATTCCCTGCATTTACGGGAATGACAGCTGGGGTTGGATTATCTGGAGACCTAAAAAATCCTGCCAAATCAATACCACTAGGAACCATAAGTGCAACTATTGTTGGCATGCTAATCTATTTTCTAGTAATTTACAAACTAGCCTTGTCAGTAAGTCCTGCAGACCTAATAGAAAACCAGTTAAGCATGAGTACAGTTGCCATTGGAGGATTAATTATCATTCCTTTAGGACTTGCTGCATCAACAATTTCATCTGCATTGGGTTCAATAATGGTAGCTCCCAGAACCCTTCAGGCACTTGCAATGGACAATTCTTTCCCCTGGCAAAAAATAAATAATTGGTTGTCGAAAGGCCGCAAAAAAGATAATGAGCCTATAAACTCAACATTACTGACAGCCATCATCGCATTTATTTTTGTAGCATTGGGAGATGTGAATGCTGTAGCCCAAATTATTTCCATGTTTTTTATGATAACTTATGGTTCTCTTTGCCTCATATCATTTTTGAATCACTTTGGGTCTTCTCCTTCCTATCGCCCTTCCTTTAAATCAAAATGGTATATTTCAGCTACCGGATTTGTAATTGCAGTTTGGGTCATGTTCAAGATTAGTGGAACGTATGCAATTCTCTCAATTGTTTTAATGGGATTACTGTATGTGTATATCAATAGTTACCACAAAAACAGAAGTGGGCTTCAAGCAATTTTTGCAAATACTATTTTTCAGTTAAGCAGAAATATGCAGGTATATCTGCAAAAAGCAAGGAACATCAAAGAAATTAAAGAGTGGCGCCCAAGTATTATTTGCATATCAGATGATACATTTTCGAGAAGTATGGCTTTTCGATTACTAAACTGGATTTCTTATAAATTCGGCTTTGGCACCTATATCCATATGATAGAAGGTTATTATTCAAAAAGCACAGTCCAACAATCTCACGAGGTTCTAGAAAAACTATTAATCAAATTTGATAAATATAAAAACAACGTATATATAGATACCATTATATCACCATCCTATACATCAGCAGTGGCACAAACAATTCAGGTTCCTGGTATTGCAGGAATGGAAAATAATATGGTGTTATTCGAATTCGATAAAGAAGATCCTTCAAAACTTTCAAATATAGTAGATAATTTCGCCTTGGTTAATTCTGGCAATTTTGACATTTGTATTTTAGGAAGCTCTAAAAGGAATCCTGAACCAAAAGATGATATTCATATTTGGATTAAAAGTACTGACTCAGGTAATGCAAACCTGATGATTTTATTGAGTTTCATTATATCTGGTCATCCCGATTGGAAACAATCGTAACTAATCAGGGATATATGTAGCAAGGCAATTTAAGCCCTCAAGAACTTTGTTTCTAGACTTGATGATTGTATCAATAATTGACCTGTTTATTGCGAAAGTCTGAGCACCATTTGTCGATTTAAAAAAACCTGATATTTTCTGTTTTACTTTCACATTCCTT
>JABINZ010000251.1 GCA_018698135.1 Bacteroidota bacterium | reverse complement strand
TTAAATATCTTTGAACCTTATATTCCATCCAATTGCCTTTCATAACGTAAAAAAACACGCATTGAATAGGGTGAAAACTTAGTAAAATGTGCGTCCAACGCATTCATAAACACCTGAAATTCTTTTAATTAACACCAACGTAGGAATAAACAATAATGTTGTTTATTCTACTTATATGTTTATTATTCTAATTTGTTGTTATTCAGTGCTATATACTGTAAATAGTGTCTTTCCTTTTTCAAATCAGTGAACAACTCTTTATCATATCTTGTAGGTTCATTTTGTTTCGTATTCCCGTGGTGGTGGTAACAATCCTTCACTCTGATAAGATGAAGGGCGTAGTGGATGTTGTGGTAAATTGTAAGAGAAACCATGTCAAATTTCATTGAAGACGTATTTTTTGATCTTACATCAAATATACATGAATTTTTTTCGTTTGAAACCACCTACTGACAAATGATAAAAAATCATGTAAAAGCGAAGCGATTCCGACTGAGAATATAAATTTTGTATTTTAATTGAACAAAATTTATGCTTTTTACAGGAGAAATATACTGAAAATAAATAGGATTGTTGCTAGGCTGTGATTGGGCCGGTACTTGGATTTACAGGAAAAGAAAAGAAGTTTGTTTGATTAAAAGCCAATCATTTTTTAAGCACCAAATGTCAAAATACAAATAACAAATAATACTCAATTTTCAATTAGCAAAAATTCAAACTTATTCTCTTAAATTAATGGTATCAATTAAGAAGACTTCTGTATTGGAAATTTAAAAGGCACGAGAGCAATTGCAATAAAACTGCAGCTTTAATCCTTCAGTAGAAAACAAATCTATAGCTTTCTGGAAACTTGCTCGGTTGTGAAACCTTCGATGATGTCGCCCACTTTAAGATCGTTGAAATTATAAACGCCAACTCCGCATTCGTAGCCAGAGGAAACTTCTTTCACATCGTCTTTAAATCGCTTGAGTGACGAAAGATCTCCCGTAAATACCACAACTCCTTCGCGCAACACACGAACCCGTGTTTTTCTTGTGATTTTACCATCAATGACCATACTTCCGGCAATGGTTCCCACCTTGGTTATTTTAAACACATCTCTAACTTCCACATTGCAAACTATTTTTTCAACCTGTGTTGGTTCAAGCATGCCTTCGATTGCGGATTTTAATTCTTCAATGGCATCGTAAATAACCGAATAATGTCGAATATCAATTTGTTCGTTCTCAGCCATTTTTCGGGCTGTTAAAGAAGGTCGTACCTGGAAGCCTAAAATAACAGCATCTGAGGCAGAGGCCAACATCACATCTGATTCTGAAATTTGACCTACTCCTTTGTGAATTACATTCACCTGAACTTCTTCACTACTCAACTTTTGCATGGAGTCGGACAGGGCCTCTACAGAACCATCCACGTCTCCCTTGATAATAATATTCAGCTCTTTAAAGCTTCCAAGGGCAATACGTCTTCCAATTTCGTCCAGTGTAACGTGTTTGGTGGCACGAATTCCCTGCTCACGAATTAAACGTTTTCGCTTGGCAGCAATTTCCTTTGCTTGTTGTTCGCTTTCGGTAACATAAAAAATATCGCCCGATGTAGGTGAGCCATCAAAACCTAATACTTCGATAGGAGTGGAGGGGCCAACGCTATCCAGTCGGCTTCTGTTTTCATCGTAAAGGGCTTTAACTTTTGCATAAAATGCTCCGGCCAAAATAGGATCTCCAACTTTTAAACAACCTTTTTGAACCAACAAGGTGGCTACAATTCCTTTTCCTTTGTCTAAAGAGGCTTCGATTACTGTTCCAATTGCTCTTTTCTTTGGATCGGCCTTTAGTTCAAGCATTTCTGCTTCCAGTAATACTTTTTCTAAAAGCTCATCTATATTAATTCCGTTTTTAGCTGAAATTTCCTGGCTCTGGTATTTACCTCCCCATTCTTCAACTAAAATATTCATTTCCGAAAGTTGTTCTCTAATCCGGTCAGGATTGGCTCCGTCTCGGTCAATTTTGTTAATGGCAAAAACAAGCGGTGCGCCTGCTGCCTGTGCGTGACTAATGGCCTCTTTTGTTTGGGGCATCACAGAATCATCAGCCGAGACAACAATAATTACAATATCGGTTACTTTGGCTCCACGTGCACGCATAGATGTAAATGCTTCATGACCTGGTGTGTCAAGAAAAACGATTTTCTTTCCGTCTTTCATCCGTACTTCATAGGCGCCAATATGCTGGGTAATACCTCCTGCTTCTTTATCGGTAATATGAGACTTGCGAATATGATCGAGTAGTGTTGTTTTACCATGATCAACATGACCCATAATGGTAACTACCGGGGCCCGCTCTTCAACAAATTCTTCATTATCTTCTTCTTCGAGTGCCGGCTCGTCTGTGCTTTCCTGCTTAAAGGTTACGTCAAAATCAAATTCATCAGCCACAAACATGATAGTTTCAGCGTCCAATCTTTGGTTGATATTAACCATCATACCCATGTTCATACAAGAGGTAATAACCTCTGTAACACCAACACTCATTAGGTTTGCTAACTCGTTAACAGTAATAAACTCAATAACTTCCAGTACTTTTTCGACTACTGTATCTTGTTCAATTTGTATTCTCTCTTTTTGATCTCTTCTTTTTTGTTTTTTAAGCTTTGAGCGTGTAACCCCTCCGGCTGTTTGTTTTCCGGTTAGCTTGGCCAGTGTTGCAGATACTTGTTCTTTAATTTTCTTGTCATCTACCTCTGGCTTTCTAGCAGCAACAGGTCTCTTTCCTTTTTGAACTCTAACGGGATCTGGTTTTCCTCCAGCGGGTTTCTCTTTTTTAAGAATCCTTTTGCGTTTTTTAGCTCGCATAGATGAAGGGTCGGTTGTTGATGCCACTGGTTTTCTTCGCTTGCTGGCATTGATAATGTCAACATCAATTTTTCCAACAATGGTAAGTCCGGGCTCTTTGGGCTTATCCCTCTCAACTACTTTCTTTATCTCTGTTTCGGCCTCTTTAACAATTGGCTGATCGGCCTTTTCAGCCTTTATTTCTATTTCGCTTTTTTCTTCAGCTTCTTTTGGCTCTGGTGTTGGTTCTTCTTTGGGCTCTTCAGGCTTTTCTTCTTTCTTTTCTTCCTCTTTCTCTTCTTTTTCTTCTTTCTTCTCTTCAGCCTCAACTGTTTCAATATTCTCCTCAACAGCTTTTTCCTCAACCACTTCGGCCTTTTCTATCACAGGTTCTTCGGCCTTTTCTTCAACTGGGGCTTCTTCCTTAATAATCTCTTTAGGAATCTCTTTGGCAAGCTCTTCCTTTTTCGGCTTATCTTTTTTGCCCAGATCTATTTTTCCGACAACTTTTAGTTCAGCTTCTTCTTTCTTTGGCTTCTCTTCTATTGGTTCAACAAGCTTTTCTTCAACTGGCTCAACCACCTTTATTTCAGGTTTCTCTATTACTTTTTCCGCTTCAGGCTCAATCGGTTTTTCTACGATCTCTTTTTTAGGCTCAGGCGCAACTTTTTTCTCTTCTACAACTTCTTCGGGCTGAGCAATAAGATTTGACTTGATAAGAATTTCTTCTTTTTCCTCCTGCTGAGGAAAATATTGAGCTCTTCGGCTAGAGTCTTCTTTTTTAGCGACCTCAATTTTTTCTTCTGTTTTTTCTTTAGACAACTTGTCTGACTGAAACTTCTCCAATAGCATATCATAGACATCGGCAGAAATCTTGGTGTTCGGATTGCTGTCGACTTCTACATTTTTGCTACCAAGGAACTCAATAATTGTTGTTGTTGCAATATTAAGTTCCTTTGCAACCTTTGATAATCTTTTAGGCGCGCTATTTGACATATTTTTCCTTATTTCTTACTCGAATTCCTTTCTTAGTATGGACACAACCTGTTCAACTGTTTCTTCTTCAAGATCAGTTCTAACAGCAATTTCTTTCTTGGTTAGTGCCAAAACTGATTTTGCAGTATCGCAACCAATTTCTTTTAGCTCATCAATAATCCAGCTATCAATTTCATCGGCAAATTCGTCCAACTCAATATCATATTCTTCATCATCCACATCGCGGAACACATCAATTTCATAACCTGTTAATCGGGCAGCCAGTTTAATGTTTAAACCGTCTTTTCCAATTGCCAAAGAAACCTGATCTGGTTTTAGATATACTGATGCTTTTTTACTTTCTCCTCCCAACGTAATTGTGCCTGTTTTTGCTGGACTCAGGGCACGCGAAATAAGAAGTGAAACATTGTCTGTATAATTTATAATATCAATATTCTCATTTCTTAACTCTCTTACAATGCCATGAATACGGCTTCCTTTCATTCCTACACAAGCACCTACAGGATCTATTCTATCGTCATACGACTCAACTGCAACTTTGGCTCTTTCGCCTGGTTCGCGAACTATTTTGCGAATACTCACCAAACCATCTGCTATTTCAGGTACTTCCAGCTCAAAAAGTCTCTCTAAAAATTCGGGAGATGTTCTGCTTAATATAACTTTAGGATTACCGCCTTTATTTTCAATAGTATGAACAACTGCTCTTACCTGGTCGCCTTTGGCAAAATAATCTTTTGGAATTTGATGATAACGGGGTAATATTAATTCATTGCCATCATCGTCCAATACAAGCATTTCTTTTTTCCAAACCCGATACACTTCACCCGTTACAATTTCATCAATCCTATCTTCATATCTTTTGATGATATCGTTTCTTTCTATTTCAAGTATTTTATTCTGTAAGCTAACCTTTGCATTCTGAATGGCTCTTCTTCCAAATGAAGCAATTTTTATTTCTTCTGATAACTCTTCTCCAACTTCAAAATCTTCTTCAATTTTTAACGCCTGCTTTAATTCCACCTCTTTCAAAGGGTTTTCAACTTCACCATCAGGAACAATGGTTCTGTTATGCCATATTTGAATATCTCCTTTTTCAGCATTAATAATAATGTCGAAGTTTTCGGTGTCCTCATGCATCTTTTCAAGTAAATCCCTAAACACTTCTTCAAGAACTTTTATCATTGTAGCTCTATCAATACTCTTGAGGTCTTTTAAACCAGCAAAGGATTCAATAATTTCGTTTCTGTCCATCTTTTTTGACTTTGTAAATCAATTAAATCTATACAAAAGTTTTACAAAAAAAGGGGACAATGTCCCCTTCCGCAGCCGCAAAGATATTATATTTTTAAATCACAAAGAAATTAATGAAAATCAATTCAGTAAAACCTCTTTTTGCTGTGAATCAAGGTTATTAACAAACCCAATTAATATTAATATTTAATATTTAATTAATAATAATTAATAGTATTAATAAGGATGTTGATAGATTGTAAAATATTAATTTGCTCAATAGATTGTTAAGAGACTATCAAATTAATTGAGAAGGATATTAACAGACCATTTAGTTTAGTATCAGACATATAGTATTAATGAACAATTAGATAGATTAATTAATTGTGGATTAGTTTGGACGAAAAAGCTGTGGGTTAAGCATTATTTAGTGTTGGTATTAATTTTATACAGCTTTAATTTTTATGGACAAACAGTAAGTTATTAAGGTAATTTTAATGAGCCGTTTTATACACATTTAATCCAGAATTTATCGGGTTTTTAGCTTTTCAATTTCATAAGGTGTAAGATATCGCCAGTCACCCCTTTTAAGCTTGGATTTTCCTATCCCAGCAAAGGATATTCTATCCAAATATCGAACCTTGTAATTAATAGATTCAAACATTCTTTTAACAATGTGATATTTGCCGGAATGAAGCACAACTTCGACTTTTTTAAGAAGTGAGCTTTCTAAAATATGAATGGAATCGAAAAAGCATTTTTCATCATCAACCATCACTCCCGACATTAGTTCTTGTAAATCTTCAGGAGAAAGTGGTTTGTCGAGCTGTGCCTGATAGGTTTTCTTAATTTGTTTAGAGGGATGGGTTAATGAATAAGAGAGGTTTCCATCATTGGTAAGAAGCAAAACACCTGTAGTGTTTCTGTCGAGCCTACCTACAGGAAAAATACGCACATCTTTTTCAAGCGAAACATAATCCATTACGGTTTTTCGGTTTTGAGGATCATGGGTTGTTGTTACGGTATCTTTGGGCTTGTTTAGAAGCACATATACTTTATATTCCGATTGTATTTTTTGATTATTAACAGAAACATTATCCTGCGTAGTTACTTTAAAACCAAGCTCTTTAATAACTTTGCCATTGACTTTTACAGATCCATTAGCAATGTGTTCATCGGCCTTACGTCTGGAGCAAATACCACAACTGGCTATATATTTGTTTAATCGAATTTCGGTGTTTGCTTTTTGTTCTTTTTTTGAATTCATTATTAAATGTAATATTAATATGAAATTATAGTTATATTGTTGTAATTGAGTTATATGAGTTTAGGCAAAATTAAATATTTTATTGTTGTAGTAATGCTGATTTCGAATATCAAATTAGCAAAGGCTATTTACATTGAAAGAGTTTGTTTAGACAAAAACAATGACATTACTATTATATGGAGCAAACCCCTTCCTCCATGCGATGCTTTTATACACTATAGAATATATGGTAGAGAAAACAGCAGCAGCGCTTTTTTATTATTGAAAGAAATTGCCGACTATAATATAACTCAACATGTAGAAGTTAATGCAGGAGCGACTTCAAATGAGTGGGACTACTATATAGAGTATAAATATAATTGTGGAGGAGAAAAGAAAGAGACATCTAAAATAGTAGGGGTTGATAAAGAGTCTCCTAAAATAATTCAGATTGATAGCCTCAGCGTAGTAAACGGATTCGCTACTATTGGATGGACAAAAAGCGGATCGACCGACACCAAGGGCTATATTGTTTATTATGTAGATGGAAATGATCAGAATATACAAATTGGTTATTTAAATAGTCGCGACAGCACTTTTTTTATTGACTCCTTAACTGGAGATTCAAAAAGCAAAACAGAGCAGTATCGAATTGTAGCGATAGATAGTTGTGATAATTTTTCTTCCATTTCGTTTGGGCATAAATCCGTTTTTTTGGATGCAAATCAGGATAGCTGTAAACGGGAGATTAGCCTGAGTTGGAGCCATTATTCAGCATGGGGAGAAGCGTTTCGAAGATACGAGATATTGCTAAGCAAAGAAGGAGGAACCTATAAAGTAGTTAGCAGCCTTCCAGGAAATGCATTAAACTTTGTTTTAACAGGATTAGAAAACGAAACCAATTATTCCATTATCATAAGAGCCAGAAACATTAATAAAAGTTTAACGGCAAGCTCTAATGCGAGAAATTTGAAAACCAATTTTGTAGAGAGCCCATCCTATGTTTACCTAAGCAATGTAAATGTTGTGGATGATAAGATTGTCATTGATTGGACTACCGAAGCCTCTAACGATATCATGGAATTCAAAATTTACAAAGGAGAGTTTAGCAGGGCTGCCAGTTTGTATAAAACGATTGCATATAATTCAAATACAGAAAGTTATGTAGATGATAATGTTGATGTAAACAAAACTGTTTATAACTATCAGGTAGCTGTAATCGACCTATGCGGAACTGAGGTTGCCAAGTCAAATACTGCGAAAAATATAGTACTCTTAAAAGACGATAACGATGACGGAAGCATATTAAGCTGGAATAGATATACAGGCTGGAATGCAGGCCTGGAAAAGCAATTATTATATGTGGAGGTTGATGAGGAGTGGAGTGTGGAAGCAGAGTTGGGTAAAGTTGTTAGTAATTTTGCCAGCGGATTAAGGGTTCAGGAAATGAAAGGTTATGAAAAATGCTTTTATATTGAGGATCATGAAAATGACGGCAACATGTATGGTTTCAAGGAAACAAGCAAGTCAAATATTGTCTGTTTAACAGGCGCCTTGCTTGCTTTTTGGCCAAATACATTTACCCCCAGTTCGGGCTATTTGGCAAATGAAATATTTGCACCAAAAGGCATGCTTATTAATTTAGCCGAATCTGAAATGACCATTTACAGTCGGTGGGGTGAAGAAATTTTTTACAGCAAAGGAATTGAGAATGGCTGGGACGGTACTATTAATGGCAACATTGCTCCGGTTGGAACCTATTATTATCATGCAATATTGATGGGAAAGAATGGAGAACATGAAAAGTTTACCTCAACAATTCAACTTTTAAGATAAATGATCAGGCTAATAGGCAAGCAAAATGAAAAGTTGCAGGACAACTTATTGGCTGTAATTAATATGATAGTTAAAAAATATAATAAAAGCTATAAGTATATAAATATCAATTTATTAGATGATGAAGAGTTGTTAAATATAAATACAAAATATTTACACAAAGATGACCTAACCGACACGATTTCTTTTAACTATTCTGAGAATCTGGATATTATTGAAGGCGATCTTTATATCAGTACCGATCGTATAAAGGAAAACGCGCGAAACATTGGAGTTGATGAGGCAAACGAGTTAAATCGCGTGATTATTCATGGTGTATTACATCTTTGCGGTGAAAATGATTATACAAGTCAAGAAAAAACAAACATGACCCATTTAGAGAACAAGTTTCTAGGAATGATGGTTTCACGTGGAACATAGAAATGCTAGATAATTACGACATAATAGTAGTAGGGGGAGGACACGCTGGCGCAGAAGCAGCAGCAGCCGCAGCAAACCTTGGGGCAAAAACGCTTTTGATTACCCTTAATATGCAGAATATTGCACAAATGTCCTGCAATCCGGCAATGGGCGGAGTGGCAAAAGGCCAAGTGGTTAGAGAAATAGATGCCCTTGGAGGGTATTCAGGGATTGTAGCTGACAAGTCTGCAATTCAGTTCAGAATGCTTAACCGCTCAAAAGGGCCAGCAATGTGGAGCCCAAGAACACAAAACGATAGAACATTGTTTACAATCGAATGGAGAAAGATTCTGGAAAGCCTTCCAAATTTGGATTTTTGGCAAGACATGGTTGTTGATGTAATTGTTAAGGGGGATAGGGTAATTGGTGTAAAAACGCAAATGGGTTTGGAAATATTTTCCAAAGCAGTTGTACTTTCCAATGGTACGTTTTTGAATGGAAAAATTCACATTGGAAGCAACCAGCAAAGTGGTGGCCGAATAGGAGAGTTTGCATCTATTGGTCTTTCTGAGAAAATTCATGACTTTGGTTTTGAAATGGGACGAATGAAAACAGGAACCCCTGTTCGTGTTGATGGAAGATCTATTGACTTTTCAAAACTGGAAGAACAGGGTGGTGACGAAAATCCGGGTAAATTTTCATATTCAAACAGCACCTCACCACTGACAAAGCAAAGAAGCTGCTTTATAGCCTATACAAACGAAGAATCACACGATGCCCTCAGAAGTGGATTTGGCGAATCCCCTATGTTTACAGACAGGATAAAAGGGGTCGGACCGCGCTACTGTCCATCAATTGAAGATAAAATTAATCGATTTACCGACAGAAACAGACACCAATTGTTTGTGGAGCCCGAAGGCTGGGATACCATTGAATACTATATTAATGGCTTTTCATCCTCCCTTCCAGACCATATACAGTTGAAAGCACTTAGGCTGGTTGAGGGTTTTGAAAATGCGAAAATATTCAGGCCAGGTTATGCCATTGAATATGACTATTTCGCCCCCACTCAGCTGAAAAACACGCTGGAGTCGAAAATAATTGAGAATTTGTACTTCACGGGGCAAATAAACGGGACAACAGGATATGAAGAAGCTGCCGCACAAGGCTTGATGGCTGGAATAAATGCCGCTTTAAAAATAAAGGATGAGGGCCCTTTTGTTTTAGGCCGGTCGGAAGCATATATTGGCGTATTGATTGATGACCTGGTTACCAAAGGAACAGAAGAGCCATACAGGCTATTTACCTCTAGGGCGGAATTCAGAATCCTACTACGTCAGGATAATGCAGACATAAGGCTAACGAAAAGATCAAATCAGATAGGGCTCGCAAGTAATGATAGCCTCGAAAGGGTTTTGAAAAAGGAAAAAAGTGTCGATAGTATAAAAGCATTTTTTACAGAGCAAGGAGCGTCTTTGGAAGAGCTTAACAGTGCAATAATTAATAGGAACGGAAGCCCACTTAAGCAGAGGGCAAAATTGTTATCAGTTTTGTTGCGCCCTGAGATTGACATTCAAGCAATGAAAGAATCAATTCCCAAGCTTGATGAGTTTTTAGAAGTGTATGATAATGAGGAGATAGCGCAATCTGAAATACAAATGAAGTACAAAACGTATATAGAGAAGGAAAGAGAGTTTGTAGAGAAAGTTGCTCGACTTGAAAATATTAATATCCCCGAAAGGGTTGATTATGAGGGGATTGCATCGTTGTCGAATGAGGCGCGTGAAAAACTAAAGAAGATTCGCCCAGGCTCAATCGGTCAAGCAACTCGAATAAGTGGTGTTTCTCCTGCGGATGTTTCTATTTTACTGGTACATTTGGGTAGATAATTAGATATGATAAAAAGCCACTTTCTATACGTTTTATTTCTTTTCCTACTTGGATCATGCGCAATTCAAAGCAATCCGGGAGGAGGACCTGTTGACAAAAGTCCACCAATCGTTTTGGAAGAAACACCTCCCAATGGTAGTATTTGGTTTACAGAAAAGGAAATAGCAGTTCGAATGAATGAGTATGTAATGCTTAAAAGCGCTGCTCAGGAGCTTATCATAAGCCCTCCTTTAGATGAAACACCTGATGTAAACCTGAAAGGAAAAACAGTGTTAATTAAATTAAAAGAGGAACTTGCCGACAGCACCACTTATACAATTCAATTCGGAAATGCTATAGCAGATATCACTGAGGGAAATGTTTTAAAGGATTATCAGTATGTTTTTTCAACAGGAGGAGAAATCGACTCCTTGGGTCTTACGGGTCACATTTTTGATTCTTATTCAAAAGAGGCAGTTGAAGATATTAAGATATTAATTTATCAGTCAGAAAATGATAGTGGGATTTTTAAAGAAAAACCAAGGTATTTTGCCCGCTCAAACAAGGCTGGTGAGTTTAGGTTTCAGAACATGCGGGCGGGTAAGTATCAGCTTTTTGGTATTGAAGACCTGAACAGAAACTATTATTACGACCCAGGAGAGCGGATTGCTTTTTGGGGACAAGACATTATTCTTCAAAGTGACACTCAAGGCTTTCAGCTACAGTTATTTACTAATAGTGCAGGCAAGCTTAAGCTGATTGGATCGGAAGGAGTAAAGCCCGGAAAGTCAGTGTTTTATTTTAACAAAACCTATAAAGATGGGGAAATTTCTTTGCTCAATCCTCAAGAGGGGGATAGCCTGTTTTTTGCAAGTAATAGTGAAAAAGACACCATTTATGCCTGGACAAACAGAGAAAATCCAGATACCAACCAATTCAGGGTTAAGGTGGGTTATGCAAAATACGACACCATTACAGTTCGATACAAAAACCTCAAAGAGAGCAGCAAGCCCAGCATTGATGTCTTCAAAAGAAACGACTATTATGGTTTAAGCAGCAAAATTTATATAAGAAGCAGCGAGCCCATCATTTTTATTGATACGAGTAGAATTATTATTTATGAGGACAGCAATGTAGTAAGCAAGCGTTTTTCTTTCAAAAGAAATGAAGACAATCCGCTACTTATTAATATTTCCGAGAATTTTGGTCCAGGAAAGAACTATCGTATTTATATCAATAAAAACAGTTTTCGTGGAACATCGGGTAGGAATAACGATTCAATTCTAATTAATTTCATGATAAGGGGCGAAACAGATCTTGGGGCAATTGCCATCAAGCTGATGCCATCAGAATTGCGGAAAGATAAAAGCCTGATTGTAGAGCTTCTTAATTCCAGAAAGAAAACGGTTAGAAGAGAAACGATATTGGGAGATGGCGAAAAAGAGGTTGGTTTTAAAAACCTAGTTCCGGGCAACTATAGCTTTCGTTTTATTCTTGATGCAAACAATAATGGACATTGGGACAGTGGAAATATTGAAGACCGCATCCAACCGGAAGGCGTTTATTATTTAAATCAAAAAGTGGAGTTGAAGGCAAACTGGGAAATTCTGGATCTTAAGTTTTACTTGCCCGAAAATTAGCGATCGGCTTTTAACAAGCGATATAATTTATCAGAAGCCCGAATTGTTTGTTCCATTTTTATGGAAAAGCGATCACCTTTTGTTACACGTGAAACACTTTTGTCGTCAAACCACAAATCCTGAACAACAAACTCGATAACCCCTGTGGTTGGTCCGGTGATAATAATCGTTTCCCCGACACTTAAGACGCCACTCTCTAAAAGAAACTCGGCTACTTTTATTTTTTTAAAGTACTTAACTCCTTTGCCTGCATATTCCTTTCTGTGTGTTGCTTTTGATCCATGGATATTTGTATTCCAATTCGACATTTTGTCTCCCAAGTAATGTCCTTCCCAGAAGCCGCGATTAAAAACCTGACCCAATCTTATCGTTAACTCTTCTGCCAGCTCCTTTGTATATGATCCTGAAGCTATCGCTTCTTCGGCTTGTCGATAGGCAGAAACAACAGTTTTAACATACTCGGGCGAACGACCCCGCCCTTCTATTTTGAGAACAGAAACACCAGCCTCAACAATCTGATCTAAAAACCCAATGGTACACAAATCTTTTGGCGACAAGATGTAATTATTTTCAAGCTTGAGCTCTTCGCCCTTGTCGTCTTTCACCTGAAATTCTCTTCGGCATACCTGATAGCATGCACCCCGATTGGCCGAAGCATGATGCATGTGTTCGCTTAGAAAGCATTTTCCAGAAACAGCCATGCATAAAGCGCCATGACCAAAAACCTCTACACGAATGTGCTTACCCGATGGCCCGCAAATATTTTGTGATGATATTTCTGAGCTGATTGTTTTTATTTGATCAAGACTTAATTCTCTCGCAAGCACAACGACCTCGGCAAAATTCGCATAAAACTTTACAGATTCAATGTTTGAAATATTAATTTGTGTAGAAAGGTGAAGGGCAATGTTTTTTCCATGAACATAATTAATCACCGCTTGATCAGATGCAATAATTGCATCTATGTGATGCGAAATAGCAGCATCGACAATTTCGCGCATAACAGCAAGATCTTCTTCATACATTACGGTATTTAATGTTATGTATGACTTAACCCCATTGTCTCGACAAATTATGGAAATTTCTGCAAGGTCGGCTAGCGTAAAATTCATGCTTGAACGCGAACGCATATTCAGCTTATCAATTCCAAAGTACACAGAATTGGCACCAGCTTGTATGGCGGCTCTTAGTGATTCATACGATCCTGCAGGTGCAAGTATATCCATTGGTGAAATTATTTAGCCCACAAAAGTAGGTGCATTTATCATAAGGATTGGCAAATGCAAAAGAACTCTTAAAGCATTAATACCTATTAATTAATACACCCGCTTGTAAATTAATACTTTAACAAGAATTTATTCGCCATCGAGTAGTTATCACTTCTTAATGTGTAAAAATATAATCCTTCAGGAAAATTGTTGTTTTGAAAAATAACTTCATTCATACCTATAAGTGTTTTAACATCTGTTGAATAAAGTTCGCCACCGTTTACATCAAAAACCCGAAAACACATTTTTTCAGAATAAATACTGCTGAACCGTATTTTGGTCTCATCCGTAAAAGGATTGGGATATGCAACAACTTGGTTGGAATTATCTCTTTCAAAAAAGCCACTTCCGCCTTCGATAATCAGCTTATAACCAGGAACCATATATGGGGCAGGTGTTCCTGCAACAACTGCAATTACTTGTATGCTTAGCGGGTAAACCCCTTTGTCGGTCGAGCTTGGAGTACCCTGAATAACAATACAGCCAGAATCTCCTCCCTTCCAATAAGAGGACGAAGTGTTGGCTGTAACGGTAAAGCCCGCAGGAAGTCCTTCAAATTTGGCAATGCCAATAGAATCGATAGGAATTCTATTTCCAAAAAATAAAGTGTCTTTTGGAACAATAGCAGTCATCACCATTTCATAATATGAACCCACAAAGGCTGTGTCTAAGTTTTGTGTAGTATCTGGAAAAATACCGGGAAATCTTTCATTGGAATCGGGAACACATTGTGCAGACAATTGGATGTTCAGCAACAGGAGTGCAAAAATTGATAAGGCGTATTTAAGATTCATCATTCTATTAGTTTTAGGCAACAATCATTTATTCGAAAATAAGAATAATATTTCAAACATTGTGTTAATTTTATATGTTCAAATGACACACATTGCCAGATTTATATTGATTCTTATCCTAATCGTGTCAAACACTTTTGTTTTTAGCCAGGAATCTGGAGTTGAAGGAACGGTTAGAGATCAACACACACATGAAACATTAACAGGAGTAAATATATATACTACGGCAGATCATGGAGTGGCTTCAAATAGCGAGGGTCATTTTTTTCTACAACTTCCGGCTGGTTCACACGTCTTGCATTTTAGCATTATTGGTTATGAAAAAGCGGAAAAAACCTTTCATGTAATTGATAATCAAAAGCTAAGAATTGAAGTGGAGCTGCAAATTCAAAGCACCTTGTTGGACGAAGTGGTTGTAAGTGCGGGCAAATATGAGCAAAAACATACCGATGTGACTGTTTCGATGGTTGTTGTAAAGCCAAAGGCCATACAAAATAACAATGCGAGTTCATTGGAGAGTGTTATTCAAAAGGTTCCGGGAGTAATGGTGGTTGACAAGCAGCTGAGCATTCGAGGAGGAAGTGGCTACAGCTATGGCGCAGGAAGCAGGGTAATGTTGCTGGTTGACGACCTGCCTATGCTTACAGGAGCATCGGGCGAAGTTGTATGGGACTATATGCCACTTGAAAGTATTGAACAAATAGAAATTATTAAAGGGGCTTCTTCTGCATTATTCGGGTCTTCAGCCCTAAACGGTGTAATTAACATTCGAACAGCATTCCCTAAACAAAAGGCATTAACAAAGCTACAAGTTTCATCTACTTTGTTTGGAAGCCCCAAAAGGAAAGAAATTCAATGGTGGGGCGATACCTTAAAATTTAAAAATAATATTCAATTGTTTCATTCCAGAAAAATTGGAAATCTGGATATGATATTTGGCGCTTATGCGCTAACCAATGATGGCTATCGGCAAAATGATAATGAAAAAAATGTCAGATTTACTTTTGGTTCTCAATATTCTTTCAAAAAAATAAAGGGACTCAAAGTAGGCGTTAAAACCTCTTATATGAGGGAAAAGGGCAATCTCTTTTTGCTATGGAGAGACGGAGATACAGGAGTGTATATGGCTTCCCCCACTTTTAATCAGAATTATCAGCTCAATCGATTTAATATCGATCCCTACTTAAGTTATTTTAACAACAAAAAAGTTAAACAGAGTTTAAAAACGCGCTTTTATCGCATTCAGAATACAAACAATAGCGGGCAAAACAATCTGGACAAGCTTTATTTTGCTGATTATAAGTTTCAGTATTATGCGAATAAAAGTTTGGTGATTACAAGTGGCGTGTCTGCCTATCACATGCAAGCTGAGTCAGAGATTTTTGGAGACACATCACATTTTGGAAATAACTTTAGCGCCTATGCGCAAGTAGACAAAAAATTTGACAGCCTAACCATTTCTTTTGGGGGAAGATGGGATTGGTATCAGATTAATGACGATGAAGCTGAATCGAAGCCTGTATTTCGGGCTGGATTGAATTATCATGTAGCCAAACACACTTTTCTTCGAGCATCTTTTGGGCAGGGCTTTCGCTACCCCACAGTGGCAGAGAAATATACAGTCACACAGGTTGGGAGCTTAAAAATATTTCCTAATGAAAATCTGCATGCCGAAACGGGCTGGTCTTCTGAAATTGGAGCGCTTCAGGCGTTTCGGATTAAAAAATGGACTGGTTTTCTTGATCTGGCCATATTCGCATCGGAGTATAAAAGCATGATTGAGTTCAATTTTGGCCAACATTACCCCGAGGGACTTGTTAATCCAACCTTATGGGATTTTGTTGACTACACTGGTTTTAAGGCATTTAACATAACAAATGCACGAATATATGGGGTGGATATTGCGATTAATGGAAAAGGAAAAATCGGAAAAATACCACTTGACATGGGTTTTGGCTATACCTATACCAATCCGATTGATCTGAACTTTGAAGAAAACATGGCCGGATACTCCAGTACGAAGAATATCTTGAAATATCGATTCTACCATAGTCTTAAAGCATCTATAAGCCTGGAATACAAAGGCTTTGCCTCGGGATTGGATGTTGATTACCATAGCTATATGATTAATATTGACAAAGCCTTCGAAGACTCTATCCGAACACCACCAAACCCAACATATCCTAATGGAATAGGTGTGGGCGTTATTCTGCCTGGGATAAAAAACTATAGAGAAAATCACAACAAAGGAGATTTTGTTTTCGATTTTTATGTGGCCTATGAATTCAAAAAGATTCACAAGCTTTTATTTGTTATAAAAAACATGCTGAATCGTGAGTATATGATACGCCCGGGGGATATTCGTGAACCAATAAATTATGGATTGCAATATTCATTAAAAATATAAAGTGAAAAAAAGGCTTTCTAAACATGTATTAACTTTTTGGGTGATTGCGTTAATAAGCCATGTCGCTTCGGCACAAACGACCACCATCTCGCCTCAACTTCGCAGCCATGTTTTACAAGGTATTGAGTCGGGGCAATATGCCTCTATGTTTATTGCTGTTCAAGATGGCGATAATGAAGAATGCCTGATGGCAAATTCTGAAAACCACTTCCTTAATCGAGAAACAAAAATTGATGTGAGCGAACTTCTTCCCGTTTGGGTTTCTCTTCAAATGGCCGACATGATGGATTTGGGGATACAGCCAGATTTATACATTAATGAATTGCTTGATAAAAATCAAAGAGCGAAGGATAAACAGTTTAAAAAGGCCAAGCTTTTTCATTTGGCCGTGCAATCCTCTGGCCTGTCGGAAGAGAATTCTCAACAGGATGACTATTGCAATAGTTATGAGGAAGAAAATTTGAGTTTCACAAAACGATCAATTGATTTTGTTCCGGGTATGGTTTATAACCAAGGATCAAATGATCTGTATTATTTGTCAAAATTGTTATTGAAAAAATATGGCCTACCATGTGAACTTTATTTCAACGACAATTTATTTCGGAAGGTTTCGCTGACAAATACATTTGTTGTCAATGGAGGAAAAATTCAAAGTGAAGGAGACAATTTCAAAAAGGGAAGCTTTGTTTCGACACCAAACGATTTAATCCAACTCATGAAGATTCAAACAGGGCTGAAGAGTATCGATTTGCAGCCTCATGTGATAGCATTAAGAAAATATCGCAAGGAAACACGTTTTAAAAATGGGCTAATTAGCGCGGGATGGCTTGTATATCAGTCAGATAGCAGCAATTATTATTATAGGTTTGCACAGGCAGAAAAAATGAACATATTTATGGCTTTTGAGCCAAATTCAAAAAAGTCGGTTGTAATTGTTTCAGAAACCAAAGAAAATCTGGCATCAATTGTCTGGCACATTATGTTAAATGAAAAACTAGTTCCAGGCAACACACACATTCCGTGTATCGATATAAGCAAATGTGTTGGCGAATATTCTGCAAATGGAGAAGAATTTATTAGCGTAATTAAGAAAAATGGAAAAATGGTGCTTTACCTTAATGGAGAGGAAGCTCATGTGTGCCACCCCTATAGTGGTACTAATTTTTTATTAAGTACTAAAGCAATCAGTCTTCAGTTTGAGGTAAATGAAAATGATGAGGTGGACGCCTTGTTTTTGAAAGGATACTCTGCAGTTAGATATGTGAGGATAAACTAATTGCTCTCAATTATTTGGAACAGCTCATCAAGCTTGGGAGTCAGGATAATTTCAATTCGCCTGTTTTTAGCCCGAGCCTCTTTGGTATCTTCAGTGGCTATTGGCAGAAACTCACCTCTTCCAGCAGGTGTCAGTCTCACAGGATCAATTTCTCCATGTTTCAACAATATCCGAATGATGGATGTGGCACGCAAAACACTCAAGTCCCAATTATCTTTAATGGAACCACTATTTGACACATAAGGAACATCATCGGTATGGCCTTCAATTAACACATTGATCTCGGTATTGGTTTGGAGCATTTCGGCAAGCTTCTTTAAAGCCTCTTCGCCTTTACTGTCAACCTTAGAGCTTCCAGTAGCAAACAATAGCTTTTCTTCCAGGCTAATATACACCTTGCCATTTTTGATTTCTATTGTAAGACCATTGTTTTCAAAACCCAATAAAGCCGCTGAAACTTTTTTCTTGAGCGCCTCAACCATTTGTTTTTGTTTGTCAAGAATGGACTGTAGTTCTTGTAAGCTTTTCTCCCTTTCAGCCAATACCAAAGCAGTTTCATTCAGTCGCTGTTCTTTTTCTTCCAATATTCTCTGGGTTTCAAGCAATTGTTTCTGAACATTGAATATTTCTGCAGTTGTGCCCTCCAGAGCCCTTTTGCTTGTTTTTTCAAGCAACAAATAAGTACTGTTTAATTGCTTGTAGCGGTCCTTAAGGCTTCGTAACGATTTTCCTTGCTGACTTGTGTCTGCTTTCAACTCCTGTATCTCGTTTTTATATTCACGGATAAGTTTGGTATCAGCTTCGTTTTGCGCTGTTTTGCCCACCAATTCCTTTTCTAACCTTTTATTATCATCATAAGCATCATAATATTTGCCCTCCAAATACAAATATTTTTTCTTTGTTACACAAGAAGTTAAAAGGATTGAAACGATAAAAAGGATACTAACGAGTCTTAAATAGCGCATAAGCTGAATGTTTTAAAGCTCAAATTTAGTTACTTAAACATGTATATGATAGAATAATAATCAACTGGATGTGAGTAATTGAAAACTTATTAGATTTGCAAAAAGAGGGTATATGAGTTTTGTCATACGAACAGCCAATAAGAAAGATATTGACACCATTGTGTTGTTTCAGATTTACATGGCCAGAGAAACTGAAGGTCTGGAGCTAAATGAAGAAATTGTAAAAGAAGGCGTAAAAAATGCTTTTAACACACCCAATCATGGACAGTATTTTATTGCCGAAGACAATGGGGTTGTTGTTGGTTCGTTATTAATTACCTACGAGTGGAGTGATTGGCGAAACGGCACAGTCTGGTGGATACAATCTGTTTATATTCGAAAGGAAAACAGAGGACAAAAAGTGTTTAAGCGGATGTTTGAATTCTTAAAAGAAAAGGTGACAAAGTCTTCAGAAATAAAAGGCCTTCGGCTCTATGTTGATAAGCGAAACACAAGCGCCATCAAGGTTTATCAGGCCATCGGAATGGATAGCAAGCATTACGATATGTTTGAGTGGTTTCCTTTTGAAATTTGTTAAACACAAAAAATGAGGGCTCGAATATTTGTAATTATTTTCTTAATAATAGTCAGCAATCTTATCGTTCAGGCACAAGAGCTACAGCCCAAAAAAATATTTGAAGAGCAAACCAAAACCCACAATGCCCATATTTGTTTTGATGGGAAATACTATTATACTGCACATGGAGGAATTGCTGATGAGGGTGTCGTTAACAAAATCGACAAAAAAGGCCATATTATTGAAAGTTTTGCCCTTGGTTTAGACATGAGGAGCCTATTGTATGATAATTCTAAAAAGTGCTTTTATGTATGCACATTCAACAGAAATATATATCAAATAAACAATTTGAAAAAAGGCAACCTCATTCTACTGCACGAACAACTTTATGAGGACGAAAACACTAGCCTTGGAATTAGCCGCAATGGGAAGTATTTTTATTGCAACTCGAGCGGTTTTGTATTTGTTTATGAGGTTCAAAGTGGAGAGCTGGTCAGTTCCATTAGCAATATTCAATGTGGACGCGAGGCCAATACTGGGGCAGTTTCTATAGCTGTTGGAAATAAATGTTTTTATACACTGGACTCTGAACAGAAAACAATATTTAAGTATAACCTGCAAGGGAGCGAAATGGGGCGTTATAAATATACGGATGGTGATTTTAGCTACTCGTTGTCATTTGCAAATAATTACGTATTTATTGCGAAAGATGGTAATTACAATACAGGTTATTGGTATGGATATAAGCTGAAATAATCTTTCTTAATGCAATAGCAGCCTCCTGCGACTTGAGCAATAAAATAATATTTGCTAACTTGCTATTATCTTTTAGATTATGAAATCATCAATAGAATTATTATGTGTGGGCGTTTTATCATAACAAAAAAAATTGATGAAATCACTGAACGGTTTCATGTGGAAATAGAGGAGGACAAGTACAAGCCAGTTTATAATGCTGCCCCTAGTCAACAACTACCCGTAATTAGCAATTCAGAGCCAGAAAGAATTCGTTTTTTTCGATGGGGTCTTGTTCCGTTTTGGGCTAAAGATCAGTCAATTGGCAACAAAATGATAAATGCAAGATCTGAAACACTTTTGGAAAAACCGGCTTTTCGCAATCTGCTAAAAAGCAAGCGATGTCTGGTAATTTCTGATGGTTTTTATGAATGGCAGAAAACCGAAAAAGGCAAAATACCAACCTGCATTCGCCTGAAAAACAATGAATTATTCTCCATGGCCGGCTTGTGGGATCAGTGGAAAGATACCGAAGGACAAACAATTCACTCGTTTAGTATTATTACCTGTGCACCTAACGAGTTGATGGCTCCAATACACAACCGAATGCCAGTAATTTTGAACAGAGATCAGGAAAAAATATGGCTGGATAATAGTCAGAAATCAGAAGAATTAGTAGACATTCTGAAACCTTATAACAAGGACGATATGAATACCTATGAAGTATCTTCATTGGTAAACTCTCCTCGTAATAATTTTGAGGAGCTAATTCTTCCTGTTTAACATATCGGGGAGATATCAATAGAAAAGAATTAACATGATAAAAACAGCTGTCATTTTTTTAGGAATAACATTCTTATTAGCCATTTCTAGTGGCATTTGGCTTAGCAAAAAAGGACGCCCACCTCATGCCATACTATTTGGAGCACACAAAATAATTTCCCTCGGAGCAATTGTTTGGGGATCTATTATGTTTTTCAGGTATTTTAACGAGACAGCTTTTCAGCTAAATGAAAACGAAATACCTTTGGTGTTAGTCGCATCTATATTGTTTGCGTTGATTTCTGGAGTCTTTCTAAGTTTCGAAAAACCTTGGATTCCTTTTTTCAGATGGACACATCGAATTGCATCATTTCTTATTATCGTATCTGTTGTGTTTCTCTTAATAGCCTAGTTTATATCTATTAGGCTATTCCAACTGCTTCTTATCACAGCAGAAAAGACCAGAGATTACTTTATAATCATCAACTTCTGTAACTTATGCAAGATATGATTAATATCATATGTGGAATTCTTAATATGTTCGACAGATATCTTTGTTAAATGTCTAAATTGCACAAATCTTTTCTAAGTGTAAAAACAACTATGAATCAAAAAGCGCATTATTTTTATATTGCAGTACTTTCTGCCATTGTTTTTTTGACCTTGATCTATTTGGTCTATATTGGAATGAGCTATTATCAAACAACTATTTCTGAAAGGTTTTTTCATTCCGACTATGAAAGTTTAAAGCCAAGTGGAATCATTGGACATGGATTGGGTATTTTTGGCTCAGTTGCAATGATAATTGGTGTTAGTATTTATATGTTGCGTAAAAGATGGCGGAAATTATCTCGTCTTGGCTTATTAAAGCATTGGCTTGAATTCCATATTTTCCTTTGCACATTAGGCCCTATTATGGTTTTGTTTCACACCTCTTTCAAGTTTGGAGGCATTGTTTCGATTAGTTTTTGGAGCATGGTGGCTGTGTTTTTAAGCGGAATAATTGGGCGATTTATATACATTCAAATACCAAGAACAATTGAAGGTCGAGAAATGAGCCTGCACGAAGTATCTGAAATGAAAAACCAAACAAGCAGTATACTGTCAGCTTCTCAGTTTTTAAATGAAGAAAGTAGTCGCATAATCGCCAATTCAACGCAAAAGAAAGTTGAAATATATCGCAAAAACATATTTGTTCGCTACTTCAGTCAAAATCGTTCAGACAGGAAAGCAAGAGCCGAAGTTAGGCGGGTGATACGAAAAAGTAAAATGCCGGCAACTGAAAGGAAAAAGATAATTAAATTGGTCAAAACAGAACTGTCGTTACATAGAAGAATTGAGCGCCTCGACACCATGAAGAACCTTTTTAAGTATTGGCATGTGGCGCACCTTCCTTTTGCACTGGTAATGCTAGCAATTATGATCGTACATGTTGCTGTTACGTTAACTTTTGGATACAGGTGGATATTTTAATAAGATGGAAATACTTTTAGAAAACCTGCTTATATATTCTTTTATTGCTGTTTTTTGTGTTGTTCTTGTTGTTTTTTATTTAAGGAAGCAAAAAAAGGATTCAAGAAAAGTAGAGGAGAAAATTAAGATTGCGAAAGAAGAAGGTTTATTTGAGCCTGTTTCTTTACACCCGGTTGTTGATCCAAACAGTTGTATTCGAACAGGAGCTTGCATTGCCGCCTGTCCGGAAAAGGATATTTTAGGTATTGTAAATGGAAAAGCAACAGTTGTAAATGCGTCCTTATGTATTGGTCACGGTGCCTGTTTCCATGCTTGCCCAACAGAAGCAATTACGCTTTGCATTGGCACTGAAAAAAGAGGTGTGGATTTACCTCATGTTAACCAAACATTTGAAACAAATGTCAAAGGAATTTATATTGCCGGAGAGCTGGGAGGTATGGGGCTTATTAAAAATGCAGTTGAGCAAGGAAAACAAGCCGTTGAAAATATTTCAAAAGCAATTAAGAAAGATCCCAATGCCGACTATGATCTTGTAATTGTTGGAGCAGGACCTGCTGGTATTTCTGCCTCATTAACGGCAAAAAAACTCAAGTTAAATTTCCTCACAATCGATCAAAATACATTGGGAGGAACAGTCTTTACCTTTCCCCGCTCAAAAGTAGTCATGACCTCTCCTATGGAATTGCCTTTGTTTGGGAAAGTAAAGTTATTTGAAACAAGCAAGACAGAATTACTTAATTTGTGGCATCAGGTATTAGAGAAAAACGAAATCAGCATTCGGGAAAATGCCAAAGTTGAGTCTATTTCAAAAGAGAATGGATTTTTCAAAATAGAAACATTAGATGGTCAACAGATCACTACAGCTAATATTTTACTTTCAATTGGGCGAAGGGGAACTCCTCGAAAATTGAATGTTCCGGGTAAAAACACTGAAAAGGTAGCTTATCGTCTTTTGGAACCTGAAGATATCAAAGATAAAGACATATTGGTTGTTGGTGGTGGCGATTCTGCTGTTGAATCAGCACTTTTATTGGCAGATCAAAACAGGGTAACTCTTTCGTATAGAAATGACACATTTAGCAGGATAAAGCCTAAAAACAGAGACCTAATAAAAGCTGCTATTGAGAACAATAAGCTTGATGTTCAATTTAAAACCAATTTAAAAGGCATTGAAAAATCTGAAATTGTACTTGCTTCAGACGATTCAGAAAAGCTTATTAAAAACGACCTGGTCTATATTTTTGCCGGAGGTGAATTGCCAACAGAGTTTTTGAAAAAAGCAGGAATAACGATCACTAAAAAATTCGGAGAGGCCCTGTTAAAGCACGAAAAAAATTAATGAAACATTTCCATTTATATAGCTTGTTATTGCTCCTTTTTGTAGGGTGTAAAATGTCAACACCTATATCCCCGGGAGAACTGGCAGAAGCTCATGCCCATCTGGAAGGAACGGGAAATTGTACAGAATGTCATACCATGGGGAAAAGGGTTTCAAACAACAAATGTCTTGACTGCCATAAAGATATTAACCAACGCATTGAGCAAAAGTCTGGTTATCATGCTTCAAAAGAGGTTACCAGTGAAAAGTGCATTAAATGTCATAGCGACCATCATGGGAAAAACTTTCAAATCATCAAGTTTGATGAAGAGAAATTTGACCACAGTTTAACTGGATATAAGCTGGAAGGTGCTCATGCAAAGAACAAATGTGTCGACTGTCATAAAAAAGAATTTGTTATTGAAGAAAAGGTAAAAGAAAAGAAGAGGAAAACATTTATGGGCTTGGGTCAGGGCTGTCTTGTGTGCCATGACGATTTCCATCAAAAAACACTAGTAGATAATTGTTTGGAATGCCATGTATTTGACGAGTTTACATCAGCTAAAAATTTCAAACACGATCAAACCGAGTTCACTCTTATTGGAAAGCACATTGATGTTGAATGTGTAAAGTGTCACGCTCTTGAAAAACGAAATGGCAAAGATTTTCAAGTATTTTCGGGAGTGGAGTTTGGAAATTGCACCAATTGCCATAAAGATCAACACGATAATAAATTTGGTCAGGATTGTAAGAAATGCCACACAGAAGAGTCTTTTCACATGATTAAAGGGGAGAATGATTTTGATCATAGCAAAACAAATTTTGCTTTACAAGGCAAGCATTTGCATGTTGATTGCAAAACATGCCACAAGGGAGCGTATACCAATCCGTTAAGACACAATTATTGTAAAGATTGCCATGCAGATGAGCATAAAGGACAGTTGGTGAAAAATGGAAAATCGCCTGATTGTAAAGACTGTCATCGTTTGGATGGCTTTCAGACAACTTACTACACCCAAGATCAACATAACAAATCAATTTTCCCTTTAAAAGGTGCGCATATAGCAACTCCTTGTCTAGAATGTCATAAAAAAGGGAAAGACTGGAGTTTCAGAAATATTGGAAAAAGTTGTGTGGACTGTCACGACAATATTCATAAAACCTACATAAGTGAAAAATATTATCCTAAACAGACCTGCACCTCTTGTCACAATGAAAACATGTGGAAAGCAGTAACCTTTGACCATACGAAAACAGAATTTGATCTTTTAGGAGCACATAAAAATCAAAGCTGCAGGGCATGTCATTTTAAGTCTTCTGGTGGAGGAAATTATAATCAACAATTTTCATCATTGTCTACGAATTGTGATCAATGCCACACAGATGTTCATTACAAACAATTTGATAAAAATGATATTACTGATTGTGCCCGTTGTCATGGCTTTGTTAATTGGCAAGCCGGAAAATTTAATCACGATAATACGGCCTTTAAGCTAGACGGGAAACACATAAATGTATCTTGTGCTAAGTGTCATAAAGATGTTCAGAATGGATCGAATACGTATACATTATATAAAATAAAGGATTACAGATGCGAAGATTGTCATTAATTACGCTAATATCAGTATTGGTAATGGTTGTTTTAATTCTAGGATTCAAAACCGAAGAACCAACTCATGGAGAGAACTTTAAAATCAGTTGTACGGTTTGTCATAGCCCTGGTGGGTGGAAGCTGGATAAGGAAATCTATTCCTTTGACCACAACACAACAGCATTGCCATTGGAAGGGCAGCATGTTGAAACTGATTGCAAGCTCTGCCATCCAACCCTGATTTTTGGCGAGGCTGGCGAGGACTGTATGGATTGCCATACAGACATGCATAATGCAAGCCTCGGAACTGATTGTGAAAGATGCCACAGTCCTTTTTCATGGATTGTTAGCAATATTTCTGAAATACACTATCAAAGCCGATTTCCTTTAATGGGAGCCCATGCACTTGCCGATTGTTATGATTGTCATAAATCAGCCTCTTTATTGGATTTTGAGCCATTGGGAATTGAATGTATGGATTGTCATCAACAGGATTATTATTCAACTTCTGAACCGAACCATACTACTGCAGGATTTTCAACTGAATGTTCAGAATGCCATCGAATTGGTGCTTTTGAATGGGGTTCTTCAGGTTTTAATCATGTGTTCTTTCCTTTAACTCAGGGGCACAATTTGCAAGATTGTAATTTGTGTCATGTGGCGGGCAATTATTCAAATATTTCAACCGATTGTTTTAGTTGTCACGAGTCTGATTTTAATGCAACCAACAATCCCAACCACTCAGGATCGGGTTTTAGTACTGATTGCTCACAATGCCATACGACAAATCCCGGATGGAAGCCGGCAACATTTGATCATGATAACAAATATTTTCCAATTTTTAGCGGCAAACATAATGGAGAGTGGAACAGCTGTGTCGACTGCCATACAAATACATCAAATTATCAGGTTTATACCTGCATTGATTGTCATGATCATAATAAATCGGAAATGGATAAAGAGCATGACGAAGAACCTGACTACCTATATAACAGCATAGCCTGTTTTGACTGTCACCCCAGAGGAACTGCCGATTAAGTTTGAAAAAGAATATTATGAAAATTATATTTTCAAGCATTTTATTTCTCCTGTTTTTTTTAGCCGTAAAAGGCCAGAACAAAATAGAATATATAGAAGGGCGCGTTTCCTATATAAGCTCACAGAATGTGTATGTAAAATTCAAAACAACGGATGGAATTTTAGTTGGAGACACTCTTTTTAAAAAAGAAGATCAAATCTTTAAAGCTGTTCTTAAAGTTAATAGTATATCCTCGATTTCATGTGTAGGAGAGTATCTGTTTTCAGGCCAATTGAATATTTCGGATTTGTTATATGCAAAAATATCCATCAAAAAAGAAGAGACCAAACCCCCTGCTGATGTAGTAGGAGACACTATTCTGGCAATTGAATCAAAAAACATACAATCAACAGATGAAAAAAGAAAGCCCAAAAGCAAAATATTGGGTCATGTGAGTGCAGCTTCCTATTCAAGTTTTTCGAGTGAGAATAATTCTGGTTTTATGCGCATGAGATATAGCCTTGCCCTCAAGAAAATGAATATTTCCAAAAGTAAACTATCAGCCGAAACCTATATCAATTTCAGTCATAAAACAGCTGAGTGGAACGAAATTAAAGACAACATTTACAATGGTTTGAAAATTTACAATTTAAACTTACGCTATGATTTTTCAAAAGAAAGCTATTTGCTAATTGGACGAAAAATCAATTCTGAATTATCGAATGTTGGCGCTATTGATGGTCTCCAAATGCAAAAGAATTTTAAAGCTGTTAATGTCGGTGGTTTTATCGGATCCCGTCCTGATTATTCAGACTATAGCTTTAATTTCAATATGATGCAATATGGTGCTTATCTGGCCTGGAAAATAGACAAACCAAAGAATACAATCCGAAACACTTTTGCATTTATTGAGCAACGGAATAATAAAGAAATCGATCGCAGATTTGCCTATCTGCAACATAGAAGTAACTTTAAAAAGTTATACGTTTTTGGCTCATTAGAAGCAGACTTGTACAAAATGCTTAACGGAGAGTCACAAAACACGGTGAGCCTCACGAGTTTTTATTTTAGAACGCGATATCGTTTTACACCAAAACTAAGCCTGTCGGCATCTTATGATGCACGAAAAAACGTGTTGTATTACGAAACATTCAAAAACCTACTCGACAGCATTATTGACTCTGAAGTGCGCCAAGGTTATCGATTAAGGCTGTATTACAGGCCAAGCCAAAAGCTTTCCATGGGTTTCAGCGGGGGTTATCGTTTTCGAAAAACAGATCCACAGCCAGCTTATAATCTGATTGCATTTTTTAATTATTACAAACTTCCACTGTGGGATTTAAACGCCAGTCTAACAGCCACCTATTTGCAAACCACATATATGAGTGCAGGCATTTATGCATTGCGACTTCAAAAAAGCCTTGCAAGCGACAAGCTGTTTTTGGCACTCAACTATCGCTACCTGAATGGTTTGTATAATCGTTATGAACAAAAATTAATTCAAAACTATGTTGAACTTAGCATAGACTGGAAAGTTTATCAAAAGATGTATTTCTCATTGAATTATGAATTAGGTATTAATACCACCTACAACGAGAATCATGTCTATTTCCGTCTGTCCAAAAAGTTTTGATACTGCAGAATTACTTATTGTAATCCTTATTTTTTTGTTCCTGTTATGGTAACCGTTCCATCAACAGGATCTGCAACTCCCGGAATTATTTCAGAATAAGTACCAGTACCCGTTAATGCATCGTCTGTGATGGTTAGCGTCACAGAAAGTGTTACCGTATTGGTATTGCCACCAACGACCACTGGAAACACAAACGCATCAACAATTAGCTTGTCTCCATCAACATCTCCTGTCAGGTTTATTACATGCACTTCAGCAGCACCACCAATATCGATAGTGGTTATAGTGGCCGTAAATGTTGTTCCCTCAACATTAATGTTTGCCGTAGCAGTTACGTCAAATTGACCACCAGAGTTTACAACTGCAGTTATATCCCAGTCACCAGTGGGATTCGTGATTGTTTTGGTGCAATTAATTAAGAAGATTGAAGAAAAGACAAGCAGCGAAAGAAATAATAAAGATTTTTTCATGTGTCTGTTTTTAGTTCTCACATCAAAACTACTTAAATGTAAACAAAATCCCTAAGCCAAATGTCCAAATTAAGCATCTTTAAGCCTAACTCGCGCAGACTTATGTATTTTTGCATGACAAAACAGATCAAATGAAATCTTTTAGAAAAGAACTCTGGTTCGATATTAAAGCAAGAAGAGAGCTAATAAACATTACCCATTATGCACAGCAGTGCATAGATGAAAGTGGTGTACAAGAAGGCTTGATATTAATTAATGCCATGCATATTACAGCCAGTGTTTTTATTAATGATGACGAAGGAGGCTTGCATCAGGATTTTGAGGTTTGGCTCGAAAAACTTGCACCTGAAATGCCCTATTCTCAGTACAAACACAATACGTATGAGGACAATGCAGATGCACATCTGAAAAGGACAATAATGGGTCGCGAAGTTGTTGTGGCCATAACCAATGGTAAGCTAGATTTTGGCCCATGGGAGCAAATATTTTACGGTGAATTTGATGGCAAAAGAAGAAAACGGGTTTTGGTTAAAATAATAGGCGAATGATGAAAGTGATAAAAGGTAAATGGTTATTTGTTTTTGTATTCGTTTACACTGTTTCGAGTGCCCAGGAAACAAAAACAGGAATATGGAAACATGTTGATCCGGGTGTGAATATTGGTTTGAATTATTCAAAATTTAAAACCGATTCTTTTAACATGGAATATGGAAGCATGCCATTAATTGGCCTCTATGCTAAAAAGGATTTGGCACCCCGCTTTGATACACGTTTAGGGTTTAATTTCTCCATGCGGAACTCAAAAGTAAGCAGCCCATATGTCAAGTATAAATACAAATATTTGGACACAGAAATTGATCTGGGATATCGATTAATTGATCCCGTGAGGCTTGAACTTGGTGTTCAGGCAGAATTCATTTTAGAAGCTCTTTTTCAAGAAGGCTCAAACCCCAACAACTCTTACATTCTTCCAGTAGAAAAATTCAAAAAAGAGTTTGAGGTTTTTGCCGGTTTGCATGTTGATGTTCAAAATGATATTTCTCTTGGTTTTCGCTATTATTATCCATTAAATGATGTGAGTTTTTCCAATTTGCAGTTTTTGCTCAGTATTCCTATACGTCAAAATCCATTCGAGAAAAGGGTCAATAAAGAGGAGCAATTGGCTGACAAACAAATTGTAGAACTGCATGAAGGAGCATTATTGGTTAGGCTAAAAACCTATCAGCAAATAATTCAAAGTCTGAAAAAGGACGGTAGACATAGCGAGGCTGAAAGCATGGAATATAAACGAGACGAAGAGAACAGAGAAATAATGGCTTCGTTCAAAAAATACTATACATTTTCGCCTGTATACTTCTTTTATAGCTACGATTCTGAAAAGGTTCGGGCTGGTTTACTTGAAAATATTTTCCTCAACGAAAGTTTTCAAGTCGACTCATCAATAAGTTGCGAGAGCAAGAATATTTATCTCGCAGAAATTGCCTCCCTTCAAGCCGATGATGTTGGAAAAACTTCCACTGGTATTGAGTCTTTACTTATTTTAGACAATCAATTCGTTCAGCTAAAACGGCCATTTCCGTTTTATGTAAAAAGGGATGAATTTTTTCTGGGAAGCCGTACTATACCGGAAATGGTGGGTATAATGAATTTCAATTTACACGAGTACCTTAAGGGAACCATAAGTGAATAGTAGCCCTCAAAATAATAAGGAATCAGGAAATGCAAGTTCAAAATTCCAGACAGCTAATGTGATTTTGGTTGCCTTTAGCCATTTGCTTCATGATATTTTCAACTCGTTTTTAGCGCCCATTGTACCATTGCTTATTACAAAATTTGACCTTAGCTATGCAAAGGTTGGATTGTTGGGCTCGTTGCAATCAATTCCCGCCTTATTAAACCCAATAATTGGGTCTTTTGCAGATAAAATTAAAATGAGGTATATCGTGATTGTAACACCGGCAATCACAGCCAGCGCTATGAGTCTTATTGGCTTAGCCCCATCTTATAACTTATTAGTTGTTTTGATTTTAACAGCTGGTTTGAGCTCAACATTCTACCATATTCCTACCCCTGTGATGATGAAAAAAGTTTCTGGAGATCGGGTAGGAAAAGGCATGAGCTATTATATGATCGGAGGAGAGCTTGCAAGAACATTAGGCCCAATGGTAATTGTTGGAGCGGTTTCATTATGGGGTTTGGAAGGAACTTACAGGCTATTACCTTTTGGAATTCTATCGTCAATATTTTTGTATTTCAGACTTGGAAAAATAAAAATCTCTCAGGACATTGGACGTGAAAAACAAACGGGTGTATTTAAAACACTTCGACCTTTGGTTCCATTCTTTATCATGCTAGCAGGTTATATGACCTGTCGGGGTGCAATGAAAACGGCACTTACGCTCTTTTTACCAACCTTTATTACGGTAAAGGGAGGTAGTTTATGGTTAAGCGGTGCAGCTCTGATGATATTGCAGGCAGGAAGTGTTTTTGGAACTTATTTTTCAGGCACATTTTCTGATAAAATTGGAAGAAAAACAACCTTGTTAATCATTGCTCTAATCAGCCCGGTGCTGATGTGGCTATTTATATGGTTTGAACACAAGCTAATTATGTTTGCCTTATTGACATTAATTGGCTTCTTTCATTTTGCAACAACACCTGTGTTATTGGCTATGGTGCAAGATATTCCCGGCAAACGGCCAGCATTCCTGAATAGCATTTTTATGGCCATTTCTTTTGGAATTGCAGCATCAGCAGCCTTTTTTGTTGGTTTATTAGCAGATAGTATTGGCCTTGAAAACACCTATCGATTTACTGCTTATTTAGCATTGGGGGGAATACCTTTTGTGTTTTTTCTGAAAATACCTAAAAAAATAAGCGGACAAAAGGTTTCCTAAAAAACGCTTATTTTCGTTTTAAATAATAAAGTCTTTGTTCATGAAGAGATTCCTTCCTGTTATATTTCTGATATTGATTACGAACTCAATATCAGCACAAAATGTAAGCAAAAAACCACTTGATCACAGCGTATATAAAAGCTGGGAAAATGTTACCAAGAGTACTATCTCAAATAACGGAGTCTTCGTCTCCTGGGAGGTGAATCCTCAAAAAGGTGATGGAAACTTGTTTTTATATCACATTTCAACAGACAGAACACTTGTTTTTCCCAGAGGAAAGGCGGCTAAATTTGCCTATGCAAATGATTTTTTTGCCTTCAGCATCAAACCCCAAACGGATACTTTACGGCAAATGAAATTTGATAAAGTGAAAAAGGAAAAGTTGCCAAAGGATTCATTAGGTATTTTTCTGTTTGGAAAAGATAGCTTAATTAAAATTGCCGATGTTAAATCATTCAAAATAGCTGAAGAAGGCCCCTCAAGAATTGCATATTTACTAGAAAAACAAATTCCTGAAGAAGTAAAATCTATAAAGGCAGATAGCCTTGTAAGCAAAGAAGAAAAGGACTCGCTAAAGAAAGTAAACAAGAAACTTAAAAAACAGCTAAATACCCACCTTCACATTCTAAATCCTATTTCAGGCGAAGAAGTTGTTTTTGAAAATGTGTCTGAATATTCTATATCAAAAAACGGAGAATTATTTGTAATAAAATCAGTCATTAAGGACTCTCTGGATTCAACATCTATTTGGGTGTTTAACCCACTTACGCTTGAAAGAAAGGAGCTTTTCCGGACAACAGGAGAGATGAAAAATTTTGGAATTGATGAGGTTGGAACACAGATAGCCTTTGTTGTTTCTGAAGATACGGGGAAGCACAAATTATATGATTTATACTATGGTTTGGTTTGGAAAAAAAAGAAACCCAAATTAATAATTGATAATACAAGTGAGAATATGCTTGAAGGCTGGAGTGTTAGCGAGTATAGTAGCATAAGTTTTTCAAAGGCCGGAAACCGTATTTTCTTTGGAAACGCCCCTATTCTAGAGCCAGAACCAGAAGATACCTTATTAGATGAAGAGAAATACAAACTAGATATTTGGAATTGGCAAGATACAAGATTGCAAACTCAACAAAACAAAAGCCTGAGTGCAGATTTGAAGAAGAATTATAAGGCTGTTTATTTGATTGATGAAAAGAAAATGCGACAGTTAGCCACAGAAGAAATGCCGAGGGTTCGTTTTTACAATCGGGGAAATGGTCGCTATGCACTTGGTTTTGCACAGGAAAAATATCAAAAAGCATATTCCTGGAGCGGAAGTAGGTTTTTTGATGCTTTTTTAATTGACCTTAAAACAGGTGAAAAGTCGATGATTCTGGAAAAAGAAGAATCAAGTGTTTCTGTTTCTCCTGCCGGAAAATATGTTTATTGGTACGCAGCAAAGGATAGTTCATGGTATATTAAAACCACCAAAGGAAAAGAGGTGCGCAAGATATCTGGAGCTATCCCCTTTCCTTTGTATCAGGAAGAGCACGATGTTCCTTCAAACCCACGTCCATATGGGGTTGCTGCCTGGACAGCCGATGACGAATTTGTTTTAATTTATGATCGTTATGATTTGTGGAAAATCGATCCTGCTAATCCTCAAAATACAGTAAACCTGACTAACTCATATGGGCGGAAAAATGAAATACGGTTAAAATATGTAAGGCTCAATCCTGAAGAAGAATTTCTTTCACCAAATCAAGACTTGGTTTTGTCAGCTTTTGGGGAAGAAAATAAAAAATCGGGCTATTTCCGCTTAAGGGGAGTTGAAAAATCGGATCCTACAGCGCTTTTGTTTGATGATTACAGCATCAAATATTTGAAGAAATCGAAAGATGGAGAAGTATACAGCTATTATAAAAGCTCATTCACCGATTGCCCTGATCTTTATGTAAGCTATGATGATTTTAAAACATCAAACAAGTTGAGCGATGCTAATCCCCAGCAAAAAGAGTATTTATGGGGAAGTGTGGAAGAAATAAGCTGGACAATGGAGAATGGAAAAGAAAACAAAGGACTGCTGTATAAACCTGAGAATTTCGATCCCAGCAAAAAGTATCCAATGATTGTTTATTACTATGAACGCTATACTGATGGCCTTCATCAGTATTATGTGCCCAAACCAAGTCATTCTGTTATTTCGTTTCCACTGTTTACGAGCAATGGCTATTTAATTTTTATTCCAGACATCTATTATGACAAAGGGCATCCGGGAAAGTCGGCTTTAAACACGGTGGTGAGCGGTACTAATTATTTGATTGAACAAGGATTTGTCGATCAGGAGAGAATGGGCTTACAAGGACAAAGTTGGGGAGGATACCAAACCGCTTATATTATTACACAAACCGATATGTTTAAATGTGCCATGGGGGGTGCTGTTGTTAGCAATATGACCAGTGCTTTTGGAGGCATTCGTTGGGAATCTGGTATGAGCCGAATGTTTCAATACGAAGCAGGGCAAAGTCGAATTGGTGCTACCTTATGGGAAAATCTGGATCTATACATTGAAAACTCGCCCTTGTTTTTTGCAGATCAGGTAAAAACACCACTTTTATTAATGCACAATGATAAAGATGGAGCTGTCCCCTGGTATCAGGGAATCGAGTTTTTTATGGCATTACGAAGGCTTGAAAAGCCTGTGTGGATGCTAACCTATAATGGAGAGGCACATAATTTGAAACAATGGCCCAATAGAATGGACTTAAGTATTCGCATGAGTCAGTTTTTTGATCATTATTTACTAGACAAGCCTGCCCCTGTTTGGATGACAGATGGTATTCCTGCTTTAAAAAAAGGAAAAGAGTCGGGTTATGAACTTATCAAAAAAGGAAAATGAAATATTTATTAGTAGCTTTTATTGCATTATTTGTATTCACCTCAAATGCCCAAAACAAAGTATTGGTAAAGCATGTTAAAGATGCCGGAAAATACTCAAAGGATGTGCTAACCTATGCTGAAAATCTCTACGAAAATATTGAAGATGCCCTAGATGCTGTTAATTACGAAGAGGCACGGTTTTATGTCGAGCAAAGTGTTTATGAGCTAGAAAACCTGCAAGCATCAACAACTTATGTGCAGGATGAATTATTAGAAATAAGCAAAATAGATGACGATAATGGAGGTGTTGATATTAAACTCAAGTCCGGTAAGGTGGAAGATAAATGTCTGCTAATTCAAACATACTCCAATACCCTTTTCACGTATTTGAATAATGCATTGCTAACAGCTACGATTGCAGACTTACTCATGCAGTTTGGTGCGGCAAAAAACACCTGTGACAATATTATTTCAGAAACCCAAAGGGTTATACAGCTTGAGGACGAGCTTCTTAAGATGATTGTTCCCCCAAAATGATCTTAGTTTAGCAGAACCAACTGTTGATAATAATGCTTATCGCTTTGTATCTTGAGGAAATAAACACCCTTTCCGAATTGGGAAACATCAACTGAAAAAGAAGTGTTCTGTTGGATTTCCTGATATATAATTTGACCATCAGCTCTGAAAAGCTGAAGCAGCGTGTTTGTGTTTTGAAAATCCGATGCAATCCGAATAAATATTTTTGAGCTTGCTGGCTGTGGGTAAACAACTGCCTCCATATTAGTCTTGTTTTCAAGAACTGTATTTGATGGGCAATTCTTTATTTTTTCCCAGACCTCATTTCGTATTTGATTAAACTGGCTGTAAAAGATATCGCCTGGGCAGATGGTTGCACAACCGTCTTGATGGCCACAAATAACGGGAAGATAATCGTTGCCTCCTCGTGGATGAATGCTGCTGTCTAATGGATTTAATTGATCCTTGTGCAACTTCCATGATAAAAGCCAAACAAGCGCGCTGACTGCTGTGTCAGGGGGTAATTCGTTGGTATAGGTTCCCAGAATTGATACGCCCATGGTGTTAGAATTTTTACCACAGAAATGGGCTCCTTTCACAAAGTCTTCTTCAACCAGATTATGCCCTTCCCTTGCATCGTAAATTGTACCATCACGAGCAATAACATAATTGTATCCAATATCATCCCATCCATTGGTTTGCGTATGGTATATATAAATTGTTCGGATTGCTGACAAATGATCTGTGTTTAGGTTTGAACCAGCTGAATGATGAACAACAACATGGTCTGTTTGGGTAAAAGCAGGATTTTCAGTAGGAGCAGGCAAACCATCTCTCCAAACTGACTGATCAATTGTTTTTGGTTTTGAACAAGCCAATGAATCAGCATCGCCTCTCGTAGGAGACTTTGATATATCAATGACTCCAGCATGATATAAATGAAAAACTATTTTTCCTGAAAGAAGACTGGAATATAATTGAATGGATTTGCAATTCGGCTCAATGAGTATTAGTTCAGACACCTTAAAACGTCCTTCATAGGCGGTTTCTTTATCGTGGGTGTTGGCAATAATATCGATTTTTTCTTCAGCGCAAATTATGTAGCTCCCGACAAAAGTCTCGTGTAGATCAATTTGAAATGACACTCCTGTAGCGGATACGGGCAGATTTATTGTTGAAAGCCTTCCTTTGTCAACAGAAAGGGTGTAAACATGAAAATAATCTCCACGAGATTCGATGTGGTTAAGATTTTGAGAAAAAGAATAAAATGGAAAAAGAAGAATGAAAAAAAATGTCAGCCTCCGCATTTGTTTTTGAATTGAATTAATCACGAAGCAGATTCCTCACCTTCTTTTGCCCCAAATACCTTCCAGCCTTGTGCTTTCAGTTCGTGCTCATAGCCAGATTTGGAAATCATTTTACAGCCAAAATCCAAGTCAGTCATATGACCAATAGGTGTAAAATCAGGATGGTCTTTTAATTTTTCAAACTCTTCTGCAGAAACGGTAAAAAGCAATTCGTAATCTTCGCCTCCACTTAATGCACAAGTAGTGGGGTCCAGATTTAGCTCACGAGCTGTATTGTAAGTAGTGGGGTCTATAGGGATCTTTTCTTCAAAAAGCTTGCATCCCAATTTTGATTGTTTTGAAATATGGAGAATTTCAGAACTCAATCCATCTGAAATATCTATCATGGATGTAGGAACAACTCCCAAGGCTTTTAATTCCTTTACCACGTCTATTCTGGCCTCTGGCCTTAATTGTCGTTTTAACACATAGTCGTAGCCTTCCAACTTAGGTTGCATTTGCTTATCGGCTAAAAAAACCTGTTTCTCTCTTTCAAGAATTAACAAGCCGACATAAGATGCTCCTAAATCTCCTGAAACACATAGGATGTCGTTTTTCTTAGCCCCATCTCTATACACGATTTCTTTTTTCGCAGCATGCCCCATGGCTGTTACGTTTATGACCAAGCCAGTATCAATTGTTGTAGTGTCTCCACCCACAAAATCGACCTTATATTGCTCACAAGCTGTTAGCATACCACTAAATAGCAAATCCAACATTTCAATAGAAAACTGATTGCTAATAGCAATTGATACAACAACTTGTTCGGCCATTCCGTTCATAGCATAAATATCTGAAATACCTGCTATGATGGATTTGTATCCAAGATGTTGCAAAGGAGTGTAAAGTAAGTCGAAATGCACATTGCTTACCAGCATATCTGTTGAAACAAGCGTTTGCTTATTCTTGTAATCGATAACTGCACAATCGTCTCCACCAGCTTTAATACTGGAGGCATTCTGGATTTGAATTTGTTCTGTAAGCCTATCAATCAGGCCAAATTCCCCTAATTCGTTGATTGGGGTAAAAGTAATTTCACTCAAAATAATAATTTTTGCAAAGATACAAAATCAGCTTTGTGAAAACCAGCATCTTTAAAATGGGATCAGATAAAAGTTGTAATTATGATGACGAGGTCTGTTTTGGGTTCTAAATTAACCGATTTAGTCTAGGATATTAACCATTTAATGGCATTTGTTTCATAAGAGAATATCTTCATCTCATATCTATTGTCTGGAATATTCTTGGCTGCAATTTCGGATAGAGCTGTTTCATAAGGTGAGCTGTGAAGCATGGCCTCTTTTATTGATTCAATCAACACAAAGTGTTGTTCCATCAGGCTCCATAACTCACCCATATCTTTAGGTACAAATGATGCATGCGCTTTACGATAATCTGACAATACTAATAGGTTCTTTGGAAATGGTTTCGTGGAGTTAACCTCGACAAGAGTCTTAAACAAATGAGAATAATCCTCAATATTAATTTCGCCCGTATAGGTTATACGAATTACTTCCGCTTTCTCATCAAATACAAATTGGATCATGAATTATATTTTTTTAACCACAAGACGTGACTTGCAAAGCATTATATGCTACGAGGTTTGCTTCACGACAGCAGGCCAAATAATTGTAAAAACCTTTAGGGCAAACTTAGTTTAAAGGCGTCATAACTTAAAGAGTCCCAGTCACCTGCAACAGATCCAAGTTCCATCCACTTATTGTTAATGTTTTCGATGCGTGATGCATCTGATGGATGAGTGCTTAAAAAAGGAATACTCAAGCCACTGCTATCGCCTTCATGTAATTTTTCAAAAAATCCTCCAACTCCACGAGCATCATAATGAGAAGGGTTAAGATAAACAACGGAATAAGCATCTGCATCATTTTCATGACTTCTGCTAAAGGCCAAAACCAATAATGAGGAGGTTATTTGAGCTAAAACACCGGGGTCATTTCCAACGATAACTGAAAGTAGCACCGAAATTCCATAAGCCTTTGTAAGCTGACTCGTTGAGTGCCTACGAGCAGCGTGTGCCATTTCGTGTCCAAGAACTCCGGCAAACTGTGCTTCGTTGTCGAGGTATTTAATTAAGCCTGTATAAACATAAATATAACCACCGGGTGCGCAAAATGCATTTAACACATCCTCGTCAACCAGTTTGCATTCCCAGCTAAAATCATCGGCATATCCTACTTGTCCGGATGCCAGAATGGTATCGCGTATTCTTCTAAGATGCTGGTATGCTTCGGGATATTGAGCCTCGTCAAGCAAGGGATATGTTGCCGGATCATTTTCAATTTCATCTTTCACCTGAAGACCCAATTCTTTATCGTCTTCAACGGTAAAAATATTAATGGGTTCGTCCTTACAACTTGCAAAAAATAATATAGCAGCAAACAGTATGGGACTAATTCTTAAAACTCTTTTCATTATAAATTTTTTATTGGTTTTAGTCAATTAAAATGCCAAAAATTCTATATATCTAAATTCGTCAATAAACTAAAATAAATAGCTTTCTATGGGTTTTTCTTGAAATATTCTTGTATAACCTCTGTTTTTTGTTTTCCCACCAATGAAACTAATTCTTCAAAATTGGAATTTTTAACTCCTTGGATTGATTTGAAATGCCTGAGAAGTTTTTCAGCCGTAAGCTTTCCAACTCCCTTAATGTCGTTCAGTTCTGTCACCAGGCTTCCTCGTATTCTGCGAGACCGGTGATGGGTGATACCAAAGCGATGTGCCTCATTTCTCAATTGTTGTATAAGTCGGTTGGTCGGAGATTTTTTGTCAATACCCAAAGGAAGTGTATCGCCAACCTTATATATCTCTTCAAAGCGCTTGGCAATACCAACCATTTCAACTTGTCCTTCAATTCCTAATGAACACAAACTCTTATAAGCCGAACTTACCTGACCCTTGCCACCGTCTACCACAATTAAGTCAGGAAGCTTTTCCCCTTCTTCCAGCAATCGTCTGTATCTTCGATAGATAACCTCCTCCATTGATGCAAAATCATCGGGCCCTTCGACATTTTTTATATTGTAATGCCTGTATTCGCGTTTAAATGGTTTAGCATTTTTAAAAACAACAAGTGCTGCAACAGGATAAGAACCTTGCATGTTTGAGTTGTCGAAACACTCAATTACCATGGGTAGTTTTTTTAATACAAGATCTTTTTGAACCTGTTTTAATAAACTTAATGAGCGCTGACCCTTATCTTGTTGAAGATTTTTTCTTTCTTGCAGATCTTTGAAATAAAACCATGCATTTTTATAGGATAGTTCGAGCAATTTTTTCTTATCTCCTGTTTTTGGGATGGTATATTTTACAGTGCTATCGGTAAAATCAAGCTTTATTGGCACAACAATTTGTTTCGTACCACTACCAAATCGTTCGCGAAACTCGGTTATGGCCAACATCAAAATGTCAGAATCGCTTTCATCAAGAGATTTTTTAATCTCAACCGTATCGGTCTGAATAATAGCACCATTGGTAATTCTAAGATAATTAACTATAGCAATTTTATCAGTTGAATAAATTGAAAAAACATCGATATCAGATAATTTGGGATTCACAACAGTTGACTTGGCTTCATATGTTTGAAGTGCATCGAGTGTTTGCTTTAATTCGTTTGCTTTTTCAAATTCAAGATTTGTTGCAGCCGTTGCCATTTGAGCTTTAACATAGTTGATTACGCTGGCTGTTTTTCCCTTTAGTATTTTGCGAACATGATCAATATTGGTCATATAATCTTGCTCTGTTTGCAAGGATTCACAAGGGCCTTTACACAAATTAATATGATAGCTTAGGCAAACTTTATACTTCTTGGCCTTAATTGGTTCTTCTGATAGGTTGAACTTGCATGTTCGCAGGAAGAAATGTTTTTGCAATAAATCTAGTAGCATGTTTTTGTTTAAACCTGAAACAAAAGGGCCATAATACTCACTCCCATCCTTTATCATGCTTCGAGTGGAAAATACCCGTGGAAATGCTTCTTTTTTTATAGCAATAAATGGAAATGTTTTTCCATCTTTGAGCAGTACATTGTATTTGGGTTGGTATTTTTTTATTAATGAATTTTCAAGCAAAAGGGCTTCTTGCTCGCTTTCAACAACAGTATAGTTAATCTGGACAACATGGGAAACCATGATTTTGGTACGAGCACCAACCCCTTCCTTTTTAGAAAAATAAGACGACACCCTTTTTTTTAGGTTTTTTGCCTTACCAATGTAAATGATGTCGTTTTGCTTGTTTGAAAACTTGTAAATACCGGGCTTATTGGGCAATAAACTTAGCTGTTGCGTAAAATCAAGCATTTATTCCTGCAATGCGTTTGGTTCAACATCAGCTTCATAATTCGAACAATCGAGCTCAACTGGAAGCTTTTCTTCAGGTATTTCAAAATCGCTTTGCTTATATCCAAGCGTGGAATCGGCATACACTTTTTTCATAAAATAGGCCCATATTGGCAAGGCCATACTAGCACCTTGTCCATAGTCAGTTCTTCTGAAATGAACGGATCGGTCTTCAGCTCCAACCCAGCAGCCAGCTGTTATTTCAGGAGTTGTTCCAATAAACCATCCATCCGAGTTGTTTTGAGTTGTACCTGTTTTTCCTCCTATTTGATTGGTAAAATTGTAGCGATATCGCAGTCGAGTGGCAGTTCCCCAGCCTCGGGTTACAGATTGAAGCATGTCTAGCATCACAAAGTTGTGGGTGTTTTTTAAAACAGGAACTTCGCGGGCAACATACTCTTTGATTGTATTGCCATTTTTGTCTTCAATTCGGCTAATAAAAGTAGGCTCTACCCATACACCATTGTTACCATAGGTATTAAAAGCTCCCACCATTTCAAAAACGGATACATCCGGAGTTCCCAGGCAAATTGATGGATAAGGGTCCATATCGCTGGTGTCGATTCCCATTTTTGCAACCAAATCCAAAACGGCTTCTGGGCCAACTTGCTTCATCACCCATGCAGTCATGCAGTTTACAGATTTTGACATGCCTTCATTTAGGGTCATAATTTCGCCATATTCTCCGTCCGAGTTTCGGGGCCTCCAATTATTGAAGTCAGGAAAAATTACAGGTACATTGGGCACTTTCAAACATGGAGAATAACCCTCCATTATTCCAACAGTATAAACAAAAGGTTTGAAGGTTGACCCTACCTGCCTTTTCGCTCTTTTGTTTACATGATCATATTTAAAGTATTTGTAATCAATCCCCCCAACCCAAGCCTTAATTTGGCCGCTTTTGGTATCCATGGCCATAAAACCAGGATGCAAGAAGTATTTGTAATAATAGACAGAATCGTAAGGTGACATTTCTTTTTCAATGTCGCCTTTATAGGAAAACAATTTCATTTTCCTTTTAATTTGGAAATCTTCCTGTATTTCTTCCCAGCTTTTGCCACCCCTTTTCAAGGCTCTGTAGCGATCGCTGTTTTTAACTGCACGCGTCATGATTGACTCAATTTGCTTTTCGCTTATTTTGCTGAATGGTGCATTCTTTCGTCCGTCCCAATGCTTGAAAAAGAGCTCCTGAAGTTCGGTCAGATGTTCCCGAGTGGCTGCTTCAGCATATGTTTGCATTCGGCTATCAATAGTGGTGTGAATTTTCAATCCACTGGCATATAAATCGATATTTTCACTTTTACTCCATTCATTAAGCTCCATTCGCAAAAACTCCCTGAAGTATCGCGCCATCCCCTGATTATGACTTTCTACTTTATAATCAAGTTTAATGGGAAGAGCAACTAACGAGTCGAACTCCTCTTGTGTTTTGATATAGCCGTATTTATACATTTGGCCCAAAACCACATTTCTCCTATTTAATGAGCGTTCGGGATTCAGATAAGGATTATAGGCAGTAACAGCTTTCAAGACTCCAATTATTGTTGCAGATTCTTGTACGTTAAGCGCATCTGGTAATTTATTAAAATATGTTTTTGATGCAGCCTTAATACCCCAGGAATTACTACCAAAATCAACCTTGTTGAGGTACATATTTATTATTTCCTGCTTAGTATAATAGCGTTCCAGTCGAATGGCGATAATCCATTCCTTGAGTTTTTGAATGATTTTTTTCGGTAGAGTATTAAATTGATTTCGACCAAACAGGTTTTTAGCCAATTGTTGCGAAATTGTGCTGGCACCTTTCTTTTTGCCACGTATAATGTAATAGGGTATAGCCAATGTTCCCCGAGGATCGATACCTGAATGATCTTCAAAGCGAACATCTTCAGTTGCAATTAAGGCATTATAAACATTAGGGCTAATTTCATCATAGGCTACTTTCGACCTGTTTTCATTGAAAAACTTACCGAGCAATACCCCATCAGAAGAGTAGATCTCTGTAGCCAATGTTGTTTCTGGGTTTTCCAATTGACGAGCATCGGGCAACTTTTTGAATACACCCGCGATAATGCCGATTATTAATAAAACAAAAAGTGTGAACACCAAGACAACAGAACCCCAAAACCATTTAAGGAAGGTTTTGTAATTGCCTTTTTTATTCTTTTTTGCTGATTTCATCTGTGTTGTTGCATTTATATATTCCGATGTACAAAATTACTTTAAAAATAATGTATGCTTAAGGAATATTATTAACTGCCAGATATTGAGGCAAAAAAAGGGCGATTTTTACTTGTAAAACTTTTTAAAATAATCAATATAAGCAGCTGCATCCTTTTCCTTCAGCAAGACACCAAAATTTTCCTGATGAATAACCGCAATTTGAGGTTTTCTGTTTTTGATTTTTTCGAGAAAATCCTGATCGCTTTGAATGCTTTTGTAATACTTTTGAGCAGAGCTGCCATTTTCAAATTGTTGTACCAGTAAAAGCATTATATTTTTATCAAAAACAACAGTATTAATATTCAACTTTTCCAAGCTATAATACTGGGTATTGTAATCGGAAAAAGCTGTTTTTAAGTTTTCAGTATTAACCTTTCTGCTATCGAAAAACAAAACAAAATAATGAGGGCTCTGTGGTCCTTGTTTGTAAGGTGTTTTTATCAGGAAGGAGTCAATAACAACTTTCTTTTCTGTAGAAACTTCTGCTTTCTCTATGTGTTCAAATTCTCCATTTAAATATTTAACCAAATTGTTTGCATGTTCTTTTAACTCATCGTTTTTGCTATTGTTCTGAAAATCAATTAAGTTTTGGATAAAGTCTTTTTTGGGTTTGTTCTTACCTGAACAAAGTACACCAAGATATTCAAAATGATCGTTTTTTGAATTTCCAGGATAATTTTTATTGCTACTGCTAACGTTTTGCGCTAACAAATCACAATCTCCATCTAAATAGTACTGGTAGCTTTGGTCGTATAGTAGGGTGATTTCCTTGTTTTTAATGGTAGCCATGCGTGTGAAATAGGTAGGATCTTTAACCAATATAGCATAATCGCTATTCGGATATTTTGTTAAAATGGAATCCTTATGAGCTTGTTTTTTATTTGACTGAGTGCTTGGGTTATAAATGTTGAAAAGGGTGTAATGGGTTTGAGCATCATATTTAGAACTCGGATATCTTCCTAAAAGCTTTTCATAAGATGCAGACGAATTTGAAGTGTCGGACAGCTGTTCTAAATAAATATCACCAATTTTTTTCAATGCCTCCACAATTCGCTTATGCGATGCAACTACCTGGCTCTCAGTAAACGGAATGTCCATGTAGTATTTTTGTTTTGGCTTGGGAATGTTTTTTAACTGCTCGCTAATAAACTTCTTTTCATCTTCAGAAAGTACCGCTTCAATAACCTCTTCTGTGGCAGCCGAGTCTTGAGCTAAGCCCTCTTCTGAAATTGAGCCTAGTTTCTTTTTCCTACGCCAGTTGTCTTCAAGCTTTCTCTTTCCCCATTTAACAGCAAACTCCGACTTGCCAAGTTCAATGGATGAGTTGTTATAGAAATACCACTTGTTGGAAGCAGAAAGGCTACCAGGAACTCCCGGTGGTTGCATTAGCCCTCGATTTTGCCCCATCATCACATCTCTGTTGTAGCGCATCTCTTGTTCCTCAGCAACTTTTTTCTGCTGTTCTGCAAGCTCAATGTCTCGCTTGGCTTGCTCTTCTGCTTGCCATACAATATCAATCAAGCTGTCTCTTGACTTTGTTGGAAGGCCTGCCAGATAAAGCAGACTATCTTCTGTTTCAACAATAACCAGGTGTTTTACCAGTTCACTAAGAACAATGCTGGTTACTTTCAGCTCAGCGTAGCCAGCAAAGTCTTCGCTCAAAAATGTGGATGAACTGTCGTAATATGCTTTTGAGAGCAAATAGTTTGGCTTATCAAAATAAAATTCAGCTAATTTCAGATAGGCAAATGCTTTTTGGTTATCGTTGCTTTTGTTATACCTAAGACTTAGTTTTAAATTTTCTTCAGCTTCTTTTGTATTGCCAATTTTTAAATCAACCAGTGCAATTTCGAAATATATTTGATCCAGATATTGAATGTTTTTATCATCTTTCAACATTTTATATAAGCGAGCCTTAATGGAGCGAGCTGTTCGCTCATCAACCACCTCATGACAACGTGAAACCTCAATTTTGGCATTGAAAGCCATGTCGTATGGTGGGTTCTTATTGATTACTTTTTCATAAAAAGAAATGGCAGGTTCAAAATTGTTAGAGTATTGATACAGTTGAGCAAGTATGAAAGTATATCTTGTTTTATAATCTTTCTTGTTTTCAATAGAAATTGCTTCTTCGAGATTTTTTATGGCTGATAAATAATCTTTCTGATTAATATTTAAATAGGCTTCCAACAAACGAAGTTCTTTTGTGAGCTTTCCGGGAAGCCCTTGCATACTTTTTATTTGTGAAACCAAAGCAGTTGATTGATCAAACTTGCCCAGTTGATAATTGCACTTGGCCAACCACACCATGGATTCGAAGGCAAGATTGGAGTTTTCGTATTCGCTTATTATATACTGAAATGTTTCAATGGCGGTAAAATAATCTCCTTTGTAAAAATAAGCTCGGGCAATGAGGTAATAACTGTCATCAATCCAATTGCTTATTTTATGTTTATCCAATATTTTAGAACACTTCCGTATAATTTCATCGGCATCAGACGCATTTGACTTCGACATTGCATCATCGGGAAAGCGGTAAACATTTAAAATTAGATTGTAATCGTCAATGTAATTTTCCTCAGTTTGTTCAACAACAGTCAAATAACGCTCGTGGGCGTTAAAATAGATATTGTATCGGGCTGTTACATTGTGAAAAAATCTGGCGGCTCCTGTATCCTGTATGGCAAGACAACTGCTAAGTAGAATTGCAATAATTGGCAATGACAGAAATAATATTTTTTTTAATCGAACTGGCACAATTTGATTTATGTTAATAGTAACTAACTTTGAAACCACAAAAATATTTCAATTTTAGCAAAAAAACATCGAAAAGTAAAGATGAATAAGCGAGACAAGCAAAGTTTAGTTCAAAAACTGAAGAGAAAATACAGGCTTGTTGTTCTTTCTGAAGAGAGTTTAGAAGAGCGCGGGTCGATTAGTCTTTCCAGAGTAAATGTTATGTTGGCAATCAGTTTGTTAGTCCTGCTTGTTACAATAGGCGTTTATTTTTTAATTGCCTATACATCGCTTCGGGAATATATTCCGGGTTATGCCGATTTTGACACACGTATGGAGTTTGCAGAAAACGCAACAAAAATTGATTCGCTGGAAAGTTCAATTCGTCAACAATATGAAAAAATCCAAATACAGAACAATATACTTTCTGGCAATGTTGACGAATACTCAAAAGATCACTATCGACTGAAAGACTCTATTAAAATTGCCAAACACTCAAATATTCCTATAAAATCAAAAGAAGATTCTTTGCTACGAGCAGAGTTTGAAAAAGACGAATCATTTAATGTGTTTTTTGACGAAGAAGGAAAAGTCAATAAAAACATAAGGAATATTTTGTTTTTTCCTCCGGTTCGTGGTATAATCACTGAAAAGTTCAACGCTCTTGCTGGTCACCCGGCTATTGACATTGCCTCTACACCGAGTGCAGGAATAAAGGCAGTTCTGGAAGGAACTGTAATTTATGCTGATTGGAGTGTAAACACAGGATATACCGTAGTTATCCAACACAAGAAAAATCTAATATCAGTTTATAAACACAATTCTGTGTTATTGAAAAAAATTGGTAATTTTGTTCAAGCAGGGGAAACAATAGCCATTATCGGAGAATCCGGTGAGCTTAGTCATGGCCCTCACTTGCATTTTGAGTTATGGTTTGATGGTAATCCCGTTGATCCTGAAAAATATATAGCATTTTAAATAAGAAAAATAATATTGTCAGATGAAAAAAAATGTTGAAGTAAATACAAATTCATTTAGTACGATAAATGCATCGACAAAAATTGTAGGTGAAATTCATTCTGACTCAGATTTGAGAATAGATGGAAATGTGGAGGGTAACGTTCAGTCGAAGGCCAAGGTTGTACTTGGTGCCAGTGCATATATTAATGGAAACATCAGTTCACAAAACGCAGACGTGTCTTGCACGGTTATTGGGAATATTTACATTGAAGACCTCTTAAAACTTAATGCAACAGCAAATATTAAAGGGGATATTTTTGCAAACAAGTTAATTGTTGAAAGCGGTGCTTCATTTACAGGTCGTTGCGAAATGGGCGGAGATGTCAAAATGAAAGATCATCCCAGAAGCGAAAATACACTGTTTGCCAAAGCTCCTGAAAAAATTGAAGAAGAATAGCAACAATCCTCCTGCTTATTTTCGTTTCATTTCTCTGGGCTTTCAAATCCTTGCAACAGTGTTGGCTGGAGTTCTTGTTGGGCAATGGCTCGACAATAAATTCGAAAGTGAAAACAGCGTTTTTACAATCATTTTATCGGTAGTGATGATTGTTGTGTCAATGATATATGTTGTTCGTACTTTTCTAAAATAATTCACCAAAATGTATAAAAACTTTCTAAAAAATTATGTTATTTTTTGCCTGATAATTTTGGTTGTCGGTGGAACTTTAACAACATTGCTTGCTGATCCTGAGGTTCAACTGGGTGTTTTGGGCAACTTTCTCATCTTTTTTGTCTTAACTCTTCTTTCCACAGTATTGCTGATTAATGTTTTAAGTAAGAACAGCGACAACTTCCAATTATTCACCTTGGCATCGCTTTTTGTCAAAATGATCTTTGCCGTTATTTATTTTTATTTCGTTTTTAGAACGTTTAAAAATAATCTTTTAATTTTTGTTGGGAGTTTCTTTCTCAGTTATCTGTTATTCACTATTTTCGAGGTCTCTTTTTTAGTGCGTTTTTTGCGAAAAAAGACAGATAATTGACAAGAAATTTAAATATGTACATTCGTTTAAGGCAAATATTGCTAATCCTGATACTAATAAATCCGTTTATTCTTGTTGCTTCAGAAGGAGAAAAAGAAGAAGAAGGGTTTAATCTGGTTGATTTTGCATTGCACCATATTGCAGATTCTTATTCTTGGGACTTTTATCATAAGAAGGATGGAACAGCTGTAGGAATAAAATTACCAAGAATTCTTGTTGATCTAAAAAACATTAATGTAAAGTTTTATCTTTCAACGCAGAAAGCTTTAGAAAATGGATGTGAGTTTGAACATGAGTTTAATCACAACGCAAGTCATGGAACATTGCTCTTTCCAAATACGGGACCTAGGTACCTTGAATTAAAAAAAGCAATTGAGGAAAAAAGTACAATATCCCAGCCTGACAAAATCCAACAGAAAGAAATTAAATCGTTAAAGAGACAGCTTAGGATGCTTAAGCCTTTGGATTTTTCCATTACAAAAAATGTATTGTTCATGCTCTTTGCAGGCATACTGCTTTTATGGGTTTTCATAAGTATTGCAAATAAGTACAAACGAAATCCAAATGTGGCTCCTTCGGGACTTCAAAGTGCATTGGAACCAATCATTGTATTTGTTAGAGATGATATTGCCAAAACATACATACCACATAAATACGAGCGCTTTTTGCCTTTGCTGCTTAATTTCTTTTTCTTCATTTGGTTTCTGAACATGATGGGTCTGGTTCCTTTTTCAGGAAATGTGACCGGTAATATTGCCGTAACAGCTTCATTGGCATTAATTACATTTTTTGCGACTAATATTAATGGTAAAAAGAATTACTGGCAGCATATTTTTTGGTATCCTGGCGTACCCATACCTGTGAAATTTATTTTATTGGTTGTTGAGTTTGTCAGTATTTTCACAAAGCCATTTGCACTGGCCATTCGATTATTTGCAAACATAACAGCAGGTCACTTGGTTATACTTGCTTTTATATCTTTGATCTTTATGTTTGGAAAGTCTGGAGAGGCTCTGTGGGCAGGGGTTGGGACCTCTTTCTTGTCAGTAGGTTTTGCTCTTTTCATTGATATGATAGAAATTTTAATTGCATTATTGCAAGCTTATATATTTACAACTTTATCGGCCTTGTTTATCGGACAAGCCGTTGAAACAGAACATTAAAAAATTTAAATAAGAAAAAATGTTACTTTTAGATTTAGGATTAGGATTAGGAGCAGGTTTAGCTGCAGGTTTAGGTGTGTTAGGTGCTGGTATAGGAATTGGCCAAATTGGTGGAAATGCTGCACAGGCAATTGCTCGTCAACCTGAAGCCGCTGGTAAAATAAATTCAGCTATGATTATTACAGCTGCTATGATTGAAGGTGCTGCACTATTTGCAATAGTTGTTGGTATCATTATGATTAGCTAACATAGCTTTAAAAACTTGAACTCATCGAATAACTGGAATAATCAATTATTCTGTTATTTGATGAATTTGATTAAATGTATATCAAATGGTAATACTTAATGCATTACTAAGCCCCAACATCGGCTTGATGTTTTGGACAATATTGATTTTTTTAATCTTATTGTTCTTATTACGGAAGTTTGCCTGGAAGCCAATAACAGAGATGCTTAAGGAGCGTGAAGCAAGCATTGATGAGGCTCTAAAGCAAGCTGAAAAAGCACGTGAAGAAGTGAATTCATTAACTGAAAAAAACTTCGAACTGATTGTTGAAGGTCAGTCACAGCGCGATGCGATCATTAAAGAAGCAAAGGAGCGCAGTGACGAGATAGTGAAAGAGGCAAGAGAAGATGCCAAAAAAGAAGGTAAGCGGATTATTGATGATGCCAGAGACATGATTCATCAAGAACGTGAGCAAACAATTCGTGAAATTAAGAGCGATATTAGTGCACTGGTTATCGATACGGCATCCAAAGTAATTAGGCGTGAACTATCCTTAAAAGATGAGCATCAGGCACTAATAGAAAGTAAAATTAAAGAACTCCAATAGATGACACAAAGCAGAGCCATATCTCGCTATGCAGAAGCTTTTTTCATGTATGCACAAAGTGAGTCCTTTTTAGACAAAGCATATCAGGATTCAAAATTGATTCTTGATAGCTGCCATGAAAATCGTGATTTCAAAGTTTTTTTGAGTAATCCGGTTATCAGAGGCGACAAAAAAGCAAATGTCATCAGGAAAGCCTTCGAAGGCAATATTTCGAAAAAAACGCTTGATTTTATTCAATTAATTATTGACAATAGACGAGAGACTTTTTTGCCGGAAATGCTCAAGCGCTTTAACAAACTATATTTAGAGCATAACAATATTGTTGATGCAGAAATTGTAACTGCTGCTCCACTGAAAGAGGAGGTCATGCAGAAACTAAAAGCCTTTGTTGCCAAGTTAAGCGGATACAAGCATGTTGAGCTTAACAATGTTGTTAAGGAGGAAATCATTGGAGGTTTTGCATTAAAATATAACGACAAGCTTTTAGATGCGAGCGTATCTCACGAGCTAAGTCGAATAAGAAAAGAAATATCTAATTATTAAAAAAAAATCATTTATGGCTGATATAAATCCAAGTGAAATTTCATCGATACTGAGGAAAGAGCTTTCAGGATTTGATTCTAAAACAGAGCTGGAAGAAGTTGGTTATATACTCGAAATAGGAGATGGAATTTCCCGGGTATACGGGTTAAATTCTGTTGCAGCTGGCGAATTAGTTGAATTTGCCACTGGAGTAAAAGGTGTTGTTTTGAATCTTGACGAAGATAATGTTGGGGTTGTAATGATGGGATCTTCAGATGGTATTCGCGAAGGAGATGTCGTTCGAAGAACAGAACGTATTGCTTCAGTTTTGGTGAGTGAGCAAATGCTTGGACGTGTTGTAAACTCCTTAGGCGAGCCTATTGATAATAAAGGCCCAATTGGTGGCGAGAAGTTTGAAATGCCACTGGAAAGAAAAGCACCTGGTGTTATTTTCAGACAACCTGTATCCGAACCTTTACAAACAGGAATTAAAGCCATTGATGCAATGATTCCAATTGGAAGAGGGCAGCGTGAGCTTATTATTGGAGACCGTCAAACTGGAAAGTCAACAATTGCCATTGATGCCATTATAAACCAAAAAGAGAATTACGACAAAGGCGAGCCCGTATTTTGTATTTATGTTGCTATTGGTCAAAAAGAGGCCAATGTCGCTAAATTAGTTAAAACACTGGAAGATTTTGGTGCAATGGCTTATACTGTTATTGTATCCGCTTCAGCAGCAGAGCCTGCTCCATTGCAGTTTTATGCACCTTATGCCGGTTGTTCCATTGGAGAGTATTTTCGTGATACAGGAAGACCAGCATTGGTTATTTATGATGATTTATCAAAGCAAGCCGTTTCCTACAGAGAGGTGTCTTTATTATTAAGAAGACCTCCCGGACGAGAAGCTTATCCTGGTGATGTATTTTACTTACATAGCCGATTACTTGAAAGAGCTTGTAAGGTAATTGCCTCTGACGAAGTAGCAGCCAAAATGAATGATATTCCAGATTCATTAAAAGGAAAAATTAAGGGAGGAGGATCACTGACAGCACTGCCCATTATTGAAACACAGGCAGGAGACGTATCAGCATATATCCCAACCAATGTTATTTCAATTACTGACGGACAGATTTTTCTTGAATCGAATTTGTTTAACTCGGGTGTAAGACCAGCGATCAATGTGGGTATTTCAGTATCACGTGTTGGAGGAAATGCGCAAATTAAGGCCATGAAAAAAGTGGCTGGAACCTTGAAACTTGATCAAGCCCAGTATCGTGAATTGGAAACATTTGCCAAGTTTGGTTCTGATTTGGATGCTTCAACAAAATCTGTAATTGCCAAAGGTGAACGAAATGTTGAAATTTTAAAACAAAATCGCTATAGTCCGGTTTCAATTGAACATCAGATTGCTATTATTTTCTTGGGAACAAGTGGTTTATTAAGTAAAATACAGGTGAAGGATGTTGTTCAGTTCGAAGAAGAATATTTAGATGTACTGACGAGCAAACACAAAGACGTCCTTGAATTATTGAAGCAAGGGAAAATTGATGACCGCACACGCGACCTTCTCAGAGATGTGGCCAAAAGCTTAGAGCCTAAATATTTGAAATAATATAATGCTGAATTAGCTCATGGGAAACCTGAAAGAAATACGAACAAGGATAGGGTCTGTTAAGTCGACACAACAGATTACCCGTGCCATGAAAATGGTTTCTGCCTCTAAATTTAGAAAGGCTCAGGATGCCATTTTGAAAATCCGTCCTTATGCGAATAAAATAAATGAAGTAATAATTCCAATTGCAGAAGGAATGGAAGACCTTTCGTTTAATCCTTATTTTCAGGAAAGAGAGGTAAAACGTGTATTGGTTATTCCAATAACTTCTGATAAGGGATTGTGTGGCTCTTTTAACAGTACTGTTATTCGCGAAGCTGTCAATCTTATTAATTCATATGAAGCCTCTGTTGATTTAATTTGTTTTGGTAAAAAAAGTTTTGACTTCTTTTCAAGGTCAAAAAAGGGATATAATATTATCGAAAAATATTTTGACCTCACGTCTAATATTAGCTTCAGCGAGATTGAAGAAGTGGCAAATAGAATATTAAAATCATTTGCTGATAAAGAGTATGATGAAATTCGTTTTGTTTACAATGCTTTTACCAATCCTGCTGTTTATACAACAACCAATACAAAATTTCTTCCTCTGGAATCCATAGCTGAGCAAGATCTTCAAAGTGATCAGGCTAAGCATATGAATCATAATTTCATATTCGAGCCATCAGAAAATGAGATCATTAATGAGCTTATCCCAACTTCATTAAAAATTAAATTCTTCAGATCACTTCTTGAGTCTAACGCCTCAGAACATGGAGCTCGTATGACAGCCATGGACAAAGCCACTGAAAATGCGGAAGAATTATTAGGTGAATTAAAACTAAAATATAACAAAGAAAGGCAGGCTACAATTACCAAAGAAATTCTGGAAATTGTGGGAGGTACAACTGCGTAATTATAAATTAAATATCTTTTTGAGGTTTTTCCAAAGGATATTTTTCTTGTCCTTATCCATGGCAATTTCTGTCAACCCCCATGCTAAACATAAATAAGATTGGTCATTTTTAATATCAACCTCATTTGTGTTAAAATCCCGAACTAAATGGGAGGGCAAGCCCAATGAAATTATTGTGCTGTCGGATAGCTTATTCCCAACCTGTAGAATGCTTTTGTAGGATGTATTGTGCAGATTGATCAGGGCAATTGAATTAAGACTTAAGCCAACAGCACCTAGTATTTTTTCAAGAAATAATCGATCTTTTCCCGTAATCCATTCTTCATTTTCATAATGGACACAAAAAACCACTTTCGAACTATTGCTTCCGTGATACAGTATATCTGCAACATAAACCTCTTCGGGCTGCTCAACCTTTGCTAATGGAGCTGTTTCAGAAACTTTTTGATATTGTGTATTACTATTTTCAATGATAACACCTTCATTTAAAAAGCTGGCCAAAAAGTTCAGATCAGTGTACATTAATCAGAGATTTATTAACATTAATTTAAAATGTGAACACAAACGAAGTTATAGTTAATTCAATTAAATTTGTTAAAATGTTTAAAAATGTGCAATTCCAACAGGCATTGTAATTCAAATGTTTACGCAAATGACAAGCAAGATTAAGGTACATGACAAAGAATTCGAAATTTTCATCGATCAGGAAACAATATTGGATCGAGTAGCCGAATTAGCGAATCAAATAAACAAGGATTATAAAAACAGAGAGGTGCTTTTCCTTTCCATTTTAAATGGAAGTTTTTTCTTTACATCCGATTTATTGAAAAAAATTAAACTACCCTGTGAAGTGTCATTTGTTAAGCTGGCCTCATATCAAGGTCTGAAATCAAGTGGAAAAATAAAAGTATTGATAGGCCTGATGAAAAGCTTGAAAGACAAGCATGTTGTAATTCTCGAAGACATAGTCGATTCAGGAAAAACCATGACACAAATGTTAAGCTCCTTGTCGGAGCACGAGCCTGAAAGCATAAAAATTGCCACCTTACTATTTAAAAAAGAGGCATTGGTTGAGGATATAAAGCCCGATTATGTTGGATTTGAGGTGCCCGACAAATTTCTTGTCGGATATGGTCTTGATTATAATGAACATGGAAGAAACCACCCTGCTTTGTATACCCTGATTGGATAAACTATTTTAGTATTGACAAGCAACGAAATGCGTAAAATCTCTCTAACTTTAATTCTCAGGGCATTGCAGCCAATTAATATTTCTATAAATATTTTGAGAATATGAATAAATGACTAATTTTGAGCTCAATTAAGTACATGTTAAAAACAAAAATGTAATTTGTATTCTGACAGTTTTTTCTGTGTAAACAGATAAACGAAAGAATACTCAAATAAAAAGATTAAAAAATAAACTTATGAAAAAATTGACCCTATTATTAACACTGTCGTTGTTTTGTGTAAGCATATTTGCACAAACACCGATTGTACAAAAGCAATTCAAGGGAGACATTATTGAGAACCAAAAGGTAATCAAAGGAACCGAATGGACTTCGCCAACCACTGTTTATCGTGAAGATATTAAAGAATCATGGTTCTCTTTTACTTCAGCTCTCGATTATTATCTGGGTGGTACTATGCAGTATTACACCAACCTTATTTTTCCTGACACTCAACTCGTTAGAGTTGCAACTGATGGTGCTGTAAGTTCTGTTCGCTGGCATTCAATGGGAATGGCTTTGGATCCAAGATCTGAAATTTTCAAATTCTTCCAAGATGAACAAACACTAAGAAGACAACCTTATAAAGTCGACTCAATTGCATTTCGCTATCTGTATGAAAAATACAATGATGCAGCATTGAAAGATGAAATAGTTATTCAGGTTTACAATGCTGATAAAGTAGACAGATATTCATGGACATCTTCACAAGAGCCTTGGGCAACTGTTGAGTTTGATTCAGTAACCTTAAATGGTCTTGATTATTCTCAGGAAATCAGATATGAGCTTAGCTATGATGATACTGCAAACTGGTCAGGTGGCGCTTATAAGTGGTTACAGTTTCCTGTTAATATGAATGTTGAAAAAGCTGAACAGCCTGCTATTGCAGTAACTTTCAGATTCGAACCAGCTTATTCTTATCAGCTAGGTGATACTTTATATGGATCGGATGCTTATGAGCCATATAAGAAGCATAATAACTTCTGGCACCAGATGTTTTATGATATGGATGGAACTCAGCTTGAAGATTATAACAATGGCTTAATCATGAATTATGAAATTCGCTATGCTCCTATTTTAGGCCCAAGTTTTGGTTATCGCTACTTACCTGGTAATGCTTTTTCAGTAAGTTATTATCCTTACATGATTTTTAAGGTTACTTATGATGCTGATTGGGTAGATGCAATTTCTGAAGAAAATGTTAGCTTCAAGGTTGGAGAAGTATATCCTAATCCTTCAGTTGGAGAATCCAAAGTGACTGTTAAGCTTGAAAATGCTGCCAATGTAAGCGTTGATCTTATCAATCCATTAGGAAAAACAATCAGTGCTATTGAGAGTGGCAGACTCCACGCTGGTGAGCATCACTTAGAATTGAACACAAACAATCTGGATGCAGGTGTTTACTTTGTAAAAGTAAATGTTGGAGATTATTCCAGTACACAAAGATTGTTGGTTCAGTAAATTGAATTAATCATTTTAAAAAATAACAGCTCTGTTGGATTTCCAGCAGGGCTGTTTTTATTTCAGCATGTTTGGATAAATGCAAATACATACTTCATCCGATATTTGAATCAAAATGAATCATGACAGCACGTACCAAAACACAGAATGATTATTTTGAGCGGATCAATAAAGTGCTACTTTATATTCATAATCATTTAGATGAAAAACTTGAATTGGAGCATTTGGCCTCCATATCCAATTTCTCAAGTTTCCATTTTCAGCGAATTATGAAAGCCTATTTGAAAGAATCACTTGGCTCCTATATTACCAGGGCTCGCTTAGATAGGGCTGCAAGCACTTTAATAACATCCTCGAAAGCTATTAGTGATATAGCATTGAACTGTGGTTACGAATCTCATGCGTCATTTTCTAAAGCATTTAAGAAAAGATTTACTTGTTCTCCACTTAAGTTTCGCGAAGAATCAGGAGCGGTTAAAATGGAGACAACTTATGTTCAATTAAATACAAGACCGTTGCAAAACCAATTATTCTTTAATGTTTAAAATTTTATCCGTTTTTTTTGTGTTTTTTTCTTGATTCCATCCAATTTTTTCTTTTTTTCACAGAATAGGTGGGTGTTTTTATGATATTTCTCGGGAGTGTAAATCAAACTCTGTCTGGTTATAATTT